>DASWQJ010000176.1:0-54989 GCA_036403795.1 Stenotrophomonas sp. | reverse complement strand
TGTCGGGGTGGTGGGTCAGTGGGCCATGGATGGCCCACGTGCGGTGAGTGCGGCCATGGATGGCCGCTCGAACCGCGACACACCATCCCGACAGGACGGGGCCCGCACCGTAAGCCACTTCAACTAACCGCCAAACCCCCTCCGCGCCCTCAACAAAAATCCCAACTCGCAAGCCGCGATCTAAAAGCCCCAGCTAAGGGAGAAGACCGACATAAAAGGGCCACAAATAAAAACCCAACCCGCAAACCGCAATCCAAAGCGCCGAGGAAGGCCGCGCACCTCTCCCCCCAGATGGGAGAACAACCAAAAAAAAGGCCCCTTTCGGGGCCCTTGATCCAGTCCGTACCTGCCAGCGCTCAGCGCTGGTCGGCGGCCTTGTAATCGCGCACGTCGTAGCCCGTGTAGATCTGGCGCGGACGACCGATCTTCATCTCCGGGTCGACCTGCTGCTCCAGCCAATGCGAGACCCAGCCGGCGGTGCGGGCGATGGCGAACATCACCGTGAACATTTCCACCGGGATGTTGAGCGCCTTGTAGATCAGGCCGGAGTAGAAATCGACATTGGGGTACAGCTTGCGCTGCACGAAGTAATCGTCCTTCAGTGCCGCCTCTTCCAACTTCAGCGCCACTTCCAGCAGCGGATCGTTGACACCCAGTTCGCCCAGCACCTTGTGGGTCATCTCGCGGATGATCTTGGCGCGCGGATCGAAGTTCTTGTAGACGCGGTGCCCGAAGCCCATCAGGCGGAAACCGGAATTCTTGTCCTTGGCCTTGGCCACGGCGGAGTCGACGTTCTTGGCATCGCCGATCTCTTCCAACATCTTCAGCACGGCTTCGTTGGCGCCACCGTGTGCCGGGCCCCACAGCGCGGTGATGCCGGCAGCGACCGAAGCGTAGGGGTTGGCGCCGGTGGAGCCGACCAGCCGCACCGTCGAGGTCGAAGCGTTCTGCTCGTGGTCGGCGTGCAGGATGAACAACAGGTCCATGGCCTTGGCCACCACCGGGTTCAGCTCCAGCGGCTCGCTCGGCACCTCGAACATCATGTGCAGGAAGCGCTCGACATACGGCAGGTTGTTGCGCGGATACCGGATCGGCTGGCCGAGCGAATAACGATGCGCGGCGGCAGCCAGCGTCGGCACCTTGGCGATCAGGCGGATCGCGGCCTGGCGGCGCTGCTCCGGATCGTTGAGGTCGAGGGTGTCGTGATAGAACGCCGACAGCGAGGCGACCGAGGCGGCCAACATGGCCATCGGGTGCGCGTCGTAATGGAAGCCCTTGAGGAAGTGCTTCAACGACTCGTGCATCATCGTGTGATGCGTGACTTCGTGGTCGAACTTGGCGAACTCGTCCTTGTTCGGGAGCTCGCCGTTCATCAGCAGGTACGACACTTCCAGGAAGTTGGAGTGCTGGGCCAACTGCTCGATCGGGTAGCCGCGGTACAGCAACACGCCGTTGTCGCCATCGATGTAGGTGATGGCCGACTTGCAGCTGGCGGTGGCGGTGAAGCCCGAGTCGTAGGTGAAGAGGCCGGTTTCCTTGGTCAGCTTGGAAACGTCGACGCAATCGTTGCCCAAAGTGGGCTTGAGTACCGGCAGAACTACCGACTTGTCGCCGGCGTTGAGCGTGACCTGATCAAGATCGGACACAGTGTCGCTCCTCAGTGTGATTCGCCCGCGCGGTGGGGCCGGGCGGGACAGCGATGGATGTCCAGGCCGATATGCCCTGGATAGCCGTCATTATCGCACAGCACCCCACGTCCGGACCTTCGACTGAAGTCGAAGGAGACCCGCAACGCAGCGTTTCGACTTGCCGCCAGACAATGCAAAAAGCGACGGCCGCTCGAGGCGGCCGTCGCCAATATCACATCTGGACAGCCTGGAGGACCAGGCCGGTTCGACGCGATTAGCGCGCGTAGCGCTTCTGGAACTTGTCGATGCGACCACTGGTGTCGATCACCTTGTGCTTGCCCGTATAGAACGGATGCGAAGCAGAAGAGATTTCGACCTTGACCAGCGGATAATCCTGGCCGTCTTCCCACTTCACGGTCTCTTTCGAGGTCATGGTGGAACGGGTCAGGATCCTGAGATCGGAAGTCACGTCGTGAAACACGACAGCGCGGTAGTTCGGATGGATGTCGGCCTTCATGGCACGCACCGTAGGGGGCTGCTGGACAAGAGCGGCATTATAGCCATGCCGACGACCTCAGGCAAGGGGCTGTGCAATCGCCTGACATGTCGTGCCTCAGCCGGCCGCCAAGGCACGACGGACGAGTCCTTCAAATCGCCCCTGGTCGTAGCCGATCAGCAGATCGGCGTTGTCCGGCCGTCCCCACTGGCGATTCCAATCCACCACGGTTGAACCGCGGGTATGGACACCGGCGAGCTCCACCTGCACCGGCCGGGACTCGACGGCAGTGGCACCGGCCGGCTCCAGCACCCAGGCCATGGCCAGGGCATCGGCGGCATACCAGTGCTCGCCCCGGCTGTCTTCGGACCAGAGCCGCGTCTTGCGCGAGATTTCCTCATAGAAGCGGGCACGAGGCGAGTCCACCGCCAACCATTGCTCAACCTCTCGGTGCGGCAGGCCGTGGGCGACCGTGGCCTCCCAATCGGCAAGCTCGATCCGGGGAAACGCAGTGAACACCACGTGCGCCGCTTCCGGATCGAACGCGATGTTGAACTCGGCCGAAGGCGTGATGTTGCCGTGGCCGTTGATTGCGCCACCCATCACCACGAATCGCGCAACGCGCTGCGGCAGGGTCGGGTCCAGCTTGACCGCCAAGGCCAGGTTGGTCAGCGGGCCCAATGCGACCAGCAGCAAGGAACCAGCGTGGCGGTGCGACAAACGCAGGATGGCCAGCGCCGCATGTTCGGACTCGGCGGCGCGGGTGGCGGCGGCAAGGCCGACATCGCCAAACCCATCCAGCCCATGCACGTGCGCGGCATCGACCGCCGGATGCAACAGCGGGTCCGGCGAACCGGCAAACACCGGCACGTCTTCCCGCCCGGCAATCTCGCACAACTTCAGTGCATTGCGAACGGTGTGGGCCAGGCCGACATTGCCGGCTGCGATGGTCAATCCCACCACCTCGTGACGATCGTCGTTGAAGGCCATCAGCAGCGCGAGGGCGTCGTCCACGCCCGGATCGGTATCGATCAACAACGGAATCCTGTCGCTCATTCTCGGCTTCTCTCGTTTGGCCAGCGAGGATGGCATCGATGCGGGGACAAACCAAGCCGCCCGATGCCCACTCCCCTGAAGCCCATCGGCCGCTAGCGTGAACCTGCTGCGTCGATCGCCTCGCGCAATGCACGCACCGTGCCGGCGTGCGTCTGCAGCCGGTCGGGCGACAGGCCCTGCAACCCTGGCTGCCGCGACCACGTGCTCGAAGCATGCACCTGCCGCGCGGAAGCGTGCACCGCGTCGACCGCGCATCGACGTAACAGCGCTGCCACGTTGTCCGGTGTCACGCCGGCCCCGGCCATGACCTGGATGCGGCCATCTGCACGCGCCAGCGTGAGGGCGATCTCGCCGGCGCCCAGCAACGCACTGTCATGCCCACCGGAGGTGAGCACGCGCTCGCAGTGCAACGCGATGATTGCCTCCAACGCGACAGCGCGATCCCGCGTCACGTCGAAGGCGCGATGAAACGTGATGCCCCGCCCGGCAGCGGCACCCACCAACGCATGGCACAGCGGCATGTCCACGGCCCCCTCCTTATCGAGAGCGCCCACGACGAAACCGTCGCAACCCAGGCGAACGCACGCCTCGATATCGCGCAGCATGACGTCCTGCTCTTCCGTGTCGTAGACGAAATCCCCTGGCCGCGGACGTATCAGCACGTAGAGCGGAATGCGCAGGCGATCCCGCGCCACGGCCAACGTGCCCCACGACGGCGTACAGCCACCCTCGCCCAGGTTCTCGCACAGCTCCACCCGGTCCGCACCGCCCGCCTGCGCGGCCAGTGCCGAACCCAGCGAACCCGCGGCAATTTCCAGTGTGACCCGTGCGCTCACGTCTGCTCCGTCATGTAGACAGCGTCGGCGGGGTGCAACGTGTCATGCGGGCCTGGGCCCTCGTCGCGAACGGCGAAGACGAAGCCTTTGTGCAGCGCGAATGCACCCACCCGACCATCGCGCCCCAGTGCCAGGAAACAGACCTGCAGGTGCTTGCTGTCGTCCGGACGCTTTCGCACCACCCGCTCGATCGCCTCGCGACAGGCCTCTGCCGGTGAATGACCTCGCCGCATCAACTCCACCACCAGGAAGCTCGCGGCATTGCGGATCATTTCCTCACCCACCCCGGACGCCGTTGCTGCACCGACTTCGTTGTCCACGTAAAGGCCGGCCCCGATCACCGGACTATCTCCAACGCGTCCATGCAGCTTCCAGGCCATGCCGCTGGTCGTGCATGCCCCGGCGAGATTTCCCTGTGCATCCAGCGCGAGGATGCCCAGGGTGTCGTGGTTGTGGCTGTCTCCCGGCCGTGTCCTGCGCTCGGCATTGATCTGCGGTGCGTACTGCGAGGTCTGGAGCCAGTCGCGCCAGGCGTGGCGCGCTTCATCGGTCAGCAGCGGGGTCTTGCGAAAACCCTGGGCCAGTGCGAATTGCTGCGCACCTTCCGCCACCAGCAACACATGTGGGCTTTTCTCCATCACCGCGCGCGCCACCGACACCGGGTGATCGATGTCCTCCAGCGCCGCGACCGCGCCGCACCGGCCATCCCCATCCATGATGCTGGCATCCAACGTCAGCACGCCGTCTCGATCCGGATTGCCGCAGCGCCCCACCGTGGGATTGCACAAATCGCTTTCGGCCCAGCGTGCACCCGCCTCTACCGCATCCAGCGCGCCACCGCCCGCCGCCAGTACCTGCCAGGCCGCGGCGTTGGCCCCCACACCGAAATCCCACGTGGACACGATGCGCCCGCCTGCAGCGACCGGGTCGCCAACGCCCGTCAACTTGGCCGCGCGCGCATCGGACCAGGCCAGCGCGGTGCCGGCCAGCAATGAAGACTGCAAGAAACGACGACGAGTACCCACGCTCCCTCCCATGCGAGCACGCGTCAACGTGCGCTGTAATGTTCCTGGTACCAGGCAGCCGCTCCGACCAGCCCCAGCTGTCCGTGTTCGACCAGATAGACCGGCACCTCGGCCAGCATCTTGCCAAGCACGCCCTTGTTGACGAAACGATCCCCGAAATCACTCTGGCCCAGGAAAGTTTTGATCTGCGCGGGGATACCGCCCGCCAGATAGACCGTCCCGGCACCGAAGCTCAGTGCCAGATCACCGGCCAAGCTTCCCAGCAGGCTACAAAACAGCCCCAGCGCCTCGGCGGCGTGTTCATCGCCTGGATGCTGGGCTGCCATGGAAATCTCGGCCGGCGTTGTCAGTTGCGGCACCTGGCCGTCGAGTTCACACAGTGCCCGATACGTATTGACCAGTCCGGGCCCGGACAGCACGCGCTCGTTGTCCACGTGCGGCCAGTGGCGCAGCAACTGCGACAGCAGCGCCAATTCCCTGCCGGTGCCCACCGCCAGCGCCGCGTGTCCCGCCTCGCTGGCCAGTACCCGCGGCGGGTCGCCTGGTAGCCAGAGCGCCGCGCCCAGGCCGGTGCCAGGCCCCAGTACCAGCGCCGGTGCATCGAGCGTTCGCTCCTGCCCGCACAAGCGCGTCATCGCGCTGCGTTCGAGATGAGGCATCGCGTAGGCGACCGCCTCGAAATCGTTGATCAGCACCACCTGCCCCATGCCCGATTCGCGGCGCGTCCCGCTCAGCGAGACCGGCCACGGCAAGTTGCTGTTGATCAACTCATCACCGTCCAATCGTCCGGCGATGGCAATGACGGCGTGCGCCTGGCGTGCACCGACGCGATCGGCGAAATCACGCAGGATCGCCGCCAGGCTCGGATAGCCGGCGCAGGCATATTGGTGGAATTCCGCCACCCGTATCGGCGCGCCGATGGCCGCGCTCACCCAGCCCAGTCGCGCATGAGTGCCCCCTACGTCCGCCGCAATGAAAGCCTGCCCGGGAGCCAGGCGATGAGCGTCCTGCGCGTGCGCGGCCAAGGACGCGTCGGCGATGGCTTGAGTGGGGCCCGGGTGAATATCGTGCATGCGCGCGCGAGGCATCGAAAACGTGATTATCCGGCAGCCGGGGCCGCAACGGCGAAAGGTCGACTCATGCCGCCGCGTACCTCGCCGCTCCACCGATCCAGCGCGCGACAACCTGATCGGCAATACCGGGCGATTGGGCCAACAATTGCTCGGCCAGCTGTTGCACACGCGGCAACAGCGCGGCATCGCGGGCCAGGTCGGCCACCCGGAAACTGGCCAGCCCGGTCTGGCGCGTGCCCAGCAGCTCGCCGGGACCGCGAAGTTCCAGGTCCTTTTCCGCGATGACGAACCCGTCGTTGGTCTGGCGCATCGTTTCCAGGCGCTGGCGCGCCATCATCGAGAGCGGACCCTGGTACATCAGCACGCAACTGGACGCCGCCGCGCCGCGGCCCACGCGCCCGCGCAGCTGGTGCAGCTGCGCCAGGCCCAGTCGCTCGGCATTCTCGATGATCATCAGCGACGCATTGGGCACATCGACACCGACCTCGATCACCGTGGTGGCCACCAACAGGTCGGTCTCACCCTCCTTGAAGGCGCGCATCGCAGCCTGCTTGTCGACCGCCTTCATGCGCCCATGTACCAAGCCCACCCGCAGGGCGGGCAACTGGGTCGATAGCGCTTCGAACGTCGCCTGCGCGGCCGTCGCTTCCACTTCGTCACTGTCATCGATCAGCGTGCACACCCAATACGCTTGGCGCCCTTCGGCGCACGCCACCCGGATCCGCTCGACCAGCTCGGGCCGACGATCGGCACTGAGCACGATGGTCTGCACCGGCGTGCGTCCCGGCGGCAGCTCATCGATGGCCGAGACATCAAGGTCTGCGTAGGCGGCCATCGCCAAGGTGCGTGGAATCGGCGTGGCGGTCATTACCAACTGGTGCGGCACGCTGCCGGCGGCGGCGCCCTTGTCGCGCAAGGCCAACCGCTGGTGCACGCCAAAGCGATGCTGTTCGTCCACGATGGCCAGGGCCAGATCGTGGAACACCACGGCTTCCTGCATCAACGCGTGGGTTCCGACCACGACCTGTGCCTCACCGGAAGCCACCTGCGCCAGCACTCGCGTGCGCGCCTTCCCGGTGACCTTGCCAGCCAACCAGGCGATGCGTATGCCCAGTGGCTCGAGCCAGCCGCGAAGATTGTTGAGGTGCTGTTCGGCCAACAACTCGGTGGGCGCGGCCAAAGCCACCTGGCGATCCTGCTCGACCGCCAGCATCGCGGCCAGCGCGGCTACCACCGTCTTGCCGCTGCCGACATCGCCTTGCACCAGTCGCAACATCGGGCAGGATCGCGCCAGGTCCTGTCGCACCTGCGCGAAAACCCGCTGCTGGGCGCCGGTCAGGCGAAACGGTAGCGCTTCCTGCAAACGCCCTACCAGTGCGCCCTTGCCTGCCAGCGAAGGCGCGCGATGGCGCTGCATGGCCATGCGCTGGCGGCGCAGGCTGAGGTGGTGGGCCAGCAATTCCTCGAAAGCGAGCCGCTGCTGTGAGGGATGCGTCCCGGTCGCCAGTGCGCCCAGATCGCTGTCCGGCGCGGGGCGGTGGACATCCAGCAGCGCCTGCCGAAGCGACGGCAAGCGCTGGTCCTGCAGCCAACCTGGCGGCAACAGCTCAAGGGTGCCTTCATCCGGCAGGCGATCCAGGGCCAGGCCGATCAATCGCCGCAACGTCGCGGGGCCCACCCCTTCGATCGCCGGGTAAACCGGATCCAGTGCATCGCCGAGCACACCTTCCTCGTGGTCGGCCAACACGCGATAGCTGGGATGGACAATTTCCCAGCCGTGCTGGCCGGGCTTGGGTGTGCCGTAGGCACGCACCCGGGTGCCGACCGCGAACTGCGCCACCTGCGCGGCGCGGAAGTGGAAGAAGCGCAATACCACCGAGCCGCGCGACTCGTCGGCCATCGCCACCCGCAACATGGGTCGATATCGAAAACCCCGCTCCACCGCTTCCACCCGGCCTTCGATCTGCGCGGGCACGCCGCCCTGCAACTGGGCAATGGAGGTCAGGCGTGTGCGGTCTTCGTAACGCAGCGGCAGGTGCAGCCACAACTCCTGCAGCGTGGAGATGCCGCGCGCGGCGAACTTCGCCGCCACGGCCTGACCGACGCCGGGCAGGCCAGACAGTGGCGCGTCGCCGGCCCGCGTCAGGCTCGGTGCGGGAATGCGCGCGCGCGGCACGGCAGGGTCAGTCGAGCACCATGACCGCGTCGACCTCGAAGCCGGCGCCCTTCGGCAGGCCGGATACCTCGATCGTCGAACGCGCCGGGAACGGGGCCTGGAAATACTCCTGCATCACCGCGTTGACGGCGGCGAACTGGCCTAGGTCCGTCAGGTACAGACCGAGGCGCACGATGCGGTCCAGCGAGCCACCCGCGGCTTCTGCCACCGCCTTGAGGTTGTCGAAGGCACGACGCGCCTGCGCGCCGATATCGCCTGCGACGATTTCGCCGGTAGCCGGATCCAACGGAATCTGTCCGGAGAAATAGACGGTGCTGCCCGCGCGCACGGCCTGCGAGTACGGACCGATCGCCGCCGGAGCCTGGTCGGTATGGATGATTTGACGGGTCATGGTTCCACCGTGGTTCTGGAAAGGCCGTAGATTCTATCGCGCTCCCCGTGTTGTCCGGCATCCGGGAGGGATCGCTTCGGCAACGGCTGGGGAAGTCGCCGGCGCCCTTTACTGCCGCCGTACGCTTTGCACGACATGCAGGCGACGCAATCGACGCATCACCTCGGCAAGATGGCGACGGTCGCGCACCTGGATATTGAAACGCAGCACCGCGGCGTTGAAGTCGCGATCCAGATAGTCCACGCGTTCGATGTTGGACTCGCTCTGCGCAATCGCGGCAGCCAGCTGCGCCAGGACGCCGGTCCGGTTCTCCACTTCCACGACCAATGCCGTGTCGTAATCGCCACTGACCGCCGAATCCCAGTCGATCGGCACCCAGCGTTCGGGCGACTTGCGCAATTCGGCCAGGTTCGGGCAATCCAGCCGGTGCACCACGATGCCCTTGCCGGCGGTGTGGTAACCCATGATCTCGTCGCCCGGGATCGGCTGGCAGCAATTGGCGAAACTGACCACGCCTCGCTCGCTGCCGTTGATCAGGATCTTTTCCTGCGAATGCTTCGAATGTGCCCCACCCCGCAGCTCTGCGTAGGCCATGAGCGCCTGCGCTGCCTGAGTCGGCATCCAGTTGCCCAGCGCCACGTCGGCCAGCAACGCTTCCAGTCGCGGATAGCGGTGTTCGGCCAGGAACGCATCCAGCCGTCCCTTGGGAAGCCGCTCCAGCGACGAGTCCATCGCTTCCAACGCACGATCCAGCATGCGATGGCCGAGCTGCACCGCATCCTCGTGCTCGAGCTGCTTGAGCTGGTGCCGGATGGCCGTGCGCGCCTTGCTGCTGACCACGAATTCAAGCCACTGCGGCTTGGGCGTGGCCGAACGCGCGGTGATGATCTCCACCGACTGCCCGCTGACCAGCTTGGTGCGCAAGGGCACCAATTTCTTGTCCACTCGCGATGCCACCGCCTGGTTGCCTACATCGGTATGCACGGCGTACGCAAAATCCAGGGCGGTGGAGTTGCGCGGCAACGCCAGGATCTTGCCCTTGGGGGTGAACAGATAGACCTCGTCGGGGAACAGATCGACCTTGACGTTGTCCAGGAACTCCAACGAGGAACCGGCCGCGCGCTGGGATTCGATCAACTCCACGATCCACGCATGCGCCCGGCTTTGTGCGCTGTTGGGCGTGTCACTGCCAAACTTGTAGGTCCAGTGCGCCGCGACGCCGCGCTCGGCGATCAGGTCCATTTCTTCGGTGCGGATCTGCACTTCGATCGGCGACCCGTAGGGTCCGAACAGCACGGTATGCAGCGATTGGTAGCCGTTGGCCTTGGGGATGGCGATGAAATCGCGGAAGCGCCCGTCCAGCGGCTTGAAGGCCGCGTGGACCGCGCCCAGCGCGTGATAACAATCCGACACGGCCCGCACGACCAGGCGGAAGCCGAACACGTCCATCACCTGGTCGAAGGATTTGTTCTCGTCGCGCATCTTGTTGTAGATGCTCCACGGGGTCTTGATCCGACTGACAAGCCGATGCTCAATGCCTTCCTTGGCCAGGCGCTGCGATAGCTGCACCTCGATCTGCGCCATCGATTCGCGGCGTACCACCGGCTGGCTGCGGATGTGTTTTTCGATGATGGCGTGTCGCCAGGGATACAGCGCCTTGAATCCCAGGTTCTGCAATTCGGACTTGATCAGGCTCATGCCCAGGCGCTGGGCGATGGGCGCGTAGATTTCCAGCGTCTCCCGGGCGATGCGGGCGCGCGCCTCGCTGCTCTGCGCGCCCAGGGTGCGCATGTTGTGCAGGCGGTCGGCAAGCTTGATCATGATCACGCGCAGGTCGCGCGACATCGCCAACAACATCTTGCGGAAGCTCTCGGCCGCCGCTTCCTGGCGATCGCGGAACTTCAGTTTGTCCAGCTTGGTGACGCCATCCACCAGTTCGGCCACGGTCTCGCCAAATTCGGCGGCGAGCTCTTCTCGACTGAGCGGGGTGTCCTCGATCGTGTCGTGAAGGATCGCGGCGATCAGCGACTCCACGTCCATACCCAGTTCGGCCAGCACGCCGGCGACGGCTACCGGATGGGTGATATAGGGCTCACCCGATTTGCGGGTCTGCCCCGCATGGGCGGCGGCACCCACCTCCCACGCTCGCCGCAGCAGGGTGAGCTGCTCAGCCGTCAGATAGCTGGCGGAGGCCTCCAAACGGCGGACGTACTCGGGCGGCGCCTCCTGAACGGGTTCGGTTAGCGGAACGGCTGGATGGGTTTGCCCGGAATTCATCCTCGCAGCCTAATGCCAGCACGGCACTCACAGCAATGAGCGCCCGGCAGCTACCGGCGAAGCCCCGACGTTCGCCTCCAACGTGCGGTTGTCAGCAGGTTGTGCGTCGCACGGAATGACCGAGCGTCGTGCGCCGACCTCGTCGAGCACGTGCTGGGAATTCCATGTCGCTCGCCTTGGGTGCCGGCCTTGAGCAGGCGCGAATCGGCAGCGCGCACCTCGGCTTTGCCTGCTCCGCGAACGCGATGGCCCCAAAACGAAACAGCCCGCCAAAGGGCGGGCTGTCTGCCATCACGAGGACTACGTTGTATCAGTCGTCGTTCTTGGACATGTCTTCGTCGGCGACGACCTCGGCGGCGGCCCATTCCAGCGCCTCGCGCTCAACGCGCTCACGCTCGGCCTTCTCGACTTCCTCGATCAACGTGTTGTCGATCTTGCGGGCGGCAATTTCGCGCAGTGCCAGCACGGTCGGCTTGTCGCTGCTGTCGACATTGTCGATCAGCGGCTGCACGCCATTGGCGAGCTGACGGGCGCGCTTGGAGGCCATCATGACCAGGTCAAAACGGTTATCGACGACTGCCAGGCAATCTTCTACGGTGATGCGGGCCATGCGGGCTCCCGGCGACCGGTGACGGCCGCGCATTCGATGGGGGAAAGGGGCGCGATTGTAAGCGCTTCCGTCAGGACCTGGCAAGCCCGGTCCATTCAGTTTCCTTTTAAATCAGTTGGTTGCCGAGGATTCGTCGGCCAAAAGCGCCGCCACCAGCCCGGCATGTCGCTCTCGCTGGGCACCGGTGCGCTGCCGGCTGGCCGTGAAAATGGCGCACATCTCCGAGACCGCCGTGTCGAAGTCTTCGTTGATGATGACGTAATCGAACTCGTCGAAATGGGACATTTCCTCGCGAGCGGCGGCCAGCCGACGCGCGATGACCGCCTCGCTGTCCTGCCCGCGCTTGCGCATCCGCTCCTCCAAGGCCCTGCGCGACGGCGGCAGGATGAACACGCTGACCGCCTCCGGCACCTTCTCGCGAACCTGACGTGCGCCCTGCCAGTCGATTTCCAGCAACACGTCGCGTCCCGCCGCCAACTGCGGCTCCACCGACTGCCGGGCGGTGCCTTTCCAATCGCCGTGCACGCTCGCATATTCGAAGAAGTCGCCGGCCGCGATCATTTGCTGGAACTGCTCGGCCGACACGAAATGGTAGTGCTCGGCGTGCCGTTCACCCGGGCGCGGCGCGCGCGAGGTGAACGAGATCGACAAGGCGATCTGCGGATCGCGCGCCAGCGTGGCGTTGACGATGCTGCTTTTGCCGGCCCCGGAAGGCGCCGCGACGATGTATAGGGTGCCGCGCATAGGGCTGGGATTCGACATTCGGGGAGGGGATGCACAATGCCCCGGTGAAGGCGGGCGGCCATTCTATAGGCGAAGCGCCAGGATGGCCGAAGGCCACGCCCGGCTGGCGGACCTCATTCGATGTTCTGCACTTGCTCGCGGATCTGGTCGATGAGCACCTTCAGGTCCACTGCCGCGCTGGAGGTGCGGCTGTCCACAGACTTGGAGCCCAGGGTATTGGCTTCGCGGTTGAACTCCTGCAGCAGGAAATCCAGGCGCCGACCGACCGGCTCACTCTGCCGCAGCACGCGGCGGATCTCGACGATATGGCTGGACAGGCGATCCAGCTCCTCGTCCACGTCCAGTTTCTGCAGCCACAACACCAGCTCCTGCTCGGCACGCCCCGGTTCAACCGGGTGCGGCAGGTCGGCCAGGCGCGCGGCCAGCTTGGTGCGCTGGCCTTCACGAATGGCGGGAATAAGGACGCGCACTTCGGCGGCGATGCGTTCGATGGCATCGACGCGCTCGCTGATCGCCGCGGACAGCTTGGACCCCTCGCGTTGCCGGGCGGCGACGAATTCACCCACCACCTCGTCGAGCAGCTCCAGGGCCTGCAGCTGCAACGCCGCCGGATCGACGGATTCGCCGGCCAGCACCCCGGGCAGCTGCAACAGCTCGGTAAAGGACACCTGCAACCGGGGAAACTGGGTTTCCAGGCGCTGCGCCAGCGATCCGAGCTGGGCAATCATCGCCTCGTCGATCGCCAGCGCCGAGCCGCCGTCGGGGCCGCGCAAGCGCAGCACCAGGTCGAGCTTGCCGCGACTGGTCCGCGCCGCGACCCGCTCACGGACCTGGGGCTCGAGATTACGCAGTTCCTCGGGCAGGCGCACGCCGATTTCCAGGAAGCGGTGGTTCACCGAGCGCAATTCGCAGCCCAGCGTGCCCCAGGGGGTAATGCGTTCGCCGCCGGCAAAGGCGGTCATGCTTCGGATCATGGCGATGGCGTGTCCGGCAAAGCGCGAATGGTACCCTAGCCCGCCGCGCAGCCCGGCACTTGCGCCGCCGCGCCCGCTCCCATCTTCCCCGGATTCCCATGACCTTCTCCCGTCCCAGCGGCCGCCTGGCCGACCAGCTGCGCCCCGTACGCATCGAACGCGCCTTCACCCGACACGCCGAGGGCTCGGTGCTGGTCAGCTTCGGCGACACGCGCGTGCTGTGTACGGCCAGCGTGGAGAATCGGGTACCCCCCTTCCTGCGCGGCAAGGGCGAAGGCTGGGTCACCGCCGAGTACGGCATGCTGCCCCGCTCGACCCACACGCGTTCGGACCGTGAGGCCGCGCGTGGCAAGCAAGGTGGCCGCACGCTGGAGATCCAGCGCCTGATTGGCCGCGCCTTGCGGGCGTGCGTCGATCGTGGCGCGCTGGGCGAGCGCACCATCACGCTGGATTGCGATGTGTTGCAGGCCGATGGCGGCACCCGCACCGCCGCGATCACGGGCGCCTATGTCGCCCTGGCCGATGCGGTGGACTGGCTGCAACGACGAGGCGAGATCAAGCGTCATCCGCTGATCGGCGCCGTGGCCGCGGTGTCGGTCGGTGTGTATCGCGGCGTGCCGGTGCTGGACCTGGACTATGCCGAAGACAGCGACTGCGACACCGACATGAACGTAGTAATGAACGATGGCGGCGGCTTCATCGAACTTCAGGGCACCGCCGAAGGCCACGCGTTCCGCCGCGACGAACTGGATGCGCTACTGGGGTTGGCCGAGTCGGGTATCGCCACCCTGCTTGAAGCACAACGCGAAGCCTTACAGCGGTGAGCCAGCGGCTGGCCATGGTGACCCTGGTGGTGCCCGACTATGACCAGGCGCTGGCCTGGTACCGGGACGTACTGGGCTTTCGGGTACTGACCGACGAATCGTTGGGACCGGACAAGCGTTGGGTCGTGGTGGCGCCTCGCAGCGAAGACCCCACCGGGCTGCTGTTGGCCGAAGCAGCCGATCCGGCCCAGCGTGCCCGGGTGGGCGACCAGACGGGCGGACGGGTGGGCTTTTTCCTGCACACCGATGACTTCTGGTACGACTACAAGGCCATGCGCGAGCGCGGCGTCGAGTTCCTCGAAACGCCCCGCAAGGAAACCTACGGCACGGTGGCGGTGTTCCAGGATCTCTACGGCAACCGCTGGGACCTGCTGGAGCCCAACCTGTGAACAAGCAACGCCTGGTGCTGGCCAGTGGCAATCCCGGCAAGCTCGAGGAACTGCGGGCCATGCTGGCCGATCTGCCGCTGGAAATCGTCGCGCAAGGCGAACTGGGTGTGGAGGACGTGCCGGAAACGGGCCTGACCTTCGTCGAGAACGCCTTGATCAAGGCGCGGCACGCCAGCGCCATCACCGGGCTGCCCGCACTGGCCGACGACTCTGGCCTGATCGTCGATGCCCTGGACGGCGCGCCCGGGTTGTACAGCGCGCGCTATGCCGGCAGCCCCACCCATGCCGCGGCCAACAACGCCAAGTTGCTCGATGCCATGCGCGACGTGCCGCAGGGGCAGCGCAGTGCACGGTTTTACGCGGTCATCGTGCTGTTGCGGCATCCCGAAGATCCCCAGCCGCTGATCGCTGAAGGCACTTGGGAGGGTGAGATCACGCTCGAACCTCGTGGCGATGGCGGCTTTGGCTACAACCCGGTGTTCTTTGACCGCGACCTGGGCATGACCGCGGCCCAGATGGACGCGCGCACCAAGAACCGCCTCAGTCACCGGGCCCATGCACTGGAAGTCCTGCGCGAACGCCTGCAGGTATTCAAGGGCTGAGCGTTTCGCCTGCTTCGATTGTGTAGCCCCGGGAAAAGCGCGTCGCCCAAGCTGTCGCGCGGCTTGAGTCCGTCCCGTTCGCCCGCACTGTGAACCTGCTCCCGCGTATCCCGCGTTCGCTTCTCTCCCGCATTTTTGCTTCCCGACATCCGCCCGCCATGCTCGTGCCACCGCCTCTTTCCCTTTACGTCCACCTGCCGTGGTGCGTTCGCAAGTGTCCCTATTGCGACTTCAATTCGCACGCGGCCAAGAGGCCGTTGCCGTTCGACGGTTACGTCGAGGCCCTGGTGCGCGACCTGGACCATGACCTGCCGCTGGTCTGGGGACGAGTCGTGAACTCGGTCTTCTTCGGTGGCGGCACCCCCAGCTTGTTTCCGCCGGAGGCCATCGACCGCTTTCTGCAGGCGGCCAGTGCGCGGCTGCGGTTTGCCCCCAACCTGGAGGTCACCCTGGAAACCAACCCCGGGACCGCCGAGCACGGGCGTTTCGACCGCTACCTGGCGGCGGGGGTAAACCGACTGAGCTTTGGCATCCAGAGTTTCAACGACGAAGCGCTGCACCGCCTTGGCCGCATTCACGACAGTGCCGAGGCCGAGTACGCGGTCAAGCTGGCGCAGGATGCGGGGTACGACAACCTCAATCTCGACCTGATGTATGCCCTGCCGGAACAGACCCTGGAACAGGCCGAAGCCGACCTGGTACGCGCCTTCGCGTTGGCTCCGACGCATATCAGCCACTACCAGCTGACCCTGGAGCCCAACACGGTGTTCCACGCGCGGCCGCCGCGCGGCATTCCGGACGATGACACCGCCTGGGACATGCAGGAGCACTGCCAGGCGATGCTCGCCGAGCAGGGCTATGGCCAGTACGAGGTCAGTGCCTATGCCCGTCCCGGCCGGCAGTGCGCGCACAATCTCAATTACTGGCGATTCGGCGACTATCTGGGCATCGGCGCCGGGGCCCACGGCAAGATCAGCGATGGGGCCGGACAACAAGTGCTGCGCCGCTGGAAGCACAAGCACCCGCAGGCCTATCTGGACCTGGCCGGCCAGCCGGCGGCCATCGGTGGCGACGAGATCGTGCTGCCCGAACGGCTGCCGTTCGAATACATGCTCAACCTGCTTCGCCTGCACGAAGGCTTCCGCCTGGCCGATTTCTCGGCCTGTACCGGCCTGCCGGCCGAAGCGATCGCCGTGCCCTTGGCCCAGGCCCAGGCCCGCGGCTGGCTGGAGCACGCAGGCGATCGCATCCGACCCACCGAGCTCGGCCACCGCTTCACCAACGACGTGGTCGAGCTGTTCCTGACCTGACGCCGTCTGTCGGCCGCCTGGACCGCGACCGTGACCGGGCCACCCAAAACGTGATACATACCGCGTTATCAGGGGATAGCTTAATTACTACGGATGGTCTCGTCCGCGTCTTCGTCGTCCATGCAATTTCCGGGGCCGCTGGCAAAGGCGCCGGTGTCTGCGCGCGCCCGCCGGTTACTGGAGGCACTCTATGCCCAGTACGCCCAGGCACTGGCTGACCCACTCAAACTGACGCTGGTCACGCTGGAGCGCGAGCTTTTCAGCCACGCCGAACGCGCCCGCAACAGCCAGGTCCAAGCCGATCTTTATGCCGAGATGGCCAAGCTGCGCGAGCGTGGCGAGCGTTTTGCGCCACGGTTCCTGGATGGCCTGGCACAGGAGTTGGGATCGCTGTGCGAGCCGCGTCGTACCACGCCGGCCAGCGAGGGCGCCAGCCAGGCTTTCCATGCGTTGACCTTGGTCGAAGACAACGAGATCGATCGCGACATCGTCCTCAACGAAATCGCGCGCCGCGAGGCGTCGCGCTGCAGCACGACCCTGCAACTGCTGGGCCAGCGGCTGGCGGTGCTGGCGGTCACGCCGGCCTTCGAGCCGGAACAGGTCGCGCTGGGCCCGCATGCCGCTTGCCGCATCCTGCGCGAGGCCGGCGACGTGCTCGAGCTTGGGCTGGACACGCAGTTGATGCTGTACCGGGTGTTCGAGCGCCAGGCGCTGGAACGCTATGTCGAGCTCATCGAACGCGCGAACATCCTGCTGGCGCACGAGGGCGTCCTGCCGGGCCTGGTTTACCTGCCCTACCTGGGCCGTCCGCAAGCCGCACGCAAGGGCGTCCGTCCGTCATTGGGCGACCACCCGGGCGAGTCTGCGGGGACCTCGCCTGGACACGCCAGTCCGGGCATGCGAGCGGGTGCCGCAGGTGGACAACGGCCGTGGACCGGTTGGGCCGGGCAAGCGCCGCAGGGCAGTTGGGGCGCGGCCATGGCGGCGGGCGCCCAAACCCAGGGTGCCTCGCCCATGGGCGCCGACCCAGGCACTGGCGGCGGTTCTGGCGGCAGCGCTGCCGGCGGTTCCGACGCCGAGGCCGACGCTGCCAATGACGATCGCTTCGGACCGGCCATTTCGGCGCTGCAGGGCATGCTGGGCGCTGCGCGCCAACAGCCGATGTTCGGCATCCCCGGCGGCAGTGCCACCCAGGGTTTGGCGGCACCAGGCGTAGCGCCGCTGCAGGCGCCGGTACTGCACCAGGCATTGGGCGCATTGCAGGCACGCGCGGCCAGCGGCGATGAACCTTCGCCGGGCCGTCGCAGCGTGGCCGACGTGCAGCGCGAAATGCTCAAGATGCTGCGCGCCGAGCACGGTCCGCAGGCAGGCTTGTCCTCGCAGGATGCCGATACCTTCGATCTGCTGGGGCTGCTCTACAACGAAATCGATCGCGAGGTCCGCAACGGTACTTCGGCGGCCGAATTGCTGGTCCGGCTGCAGGTACCGGTGGTGCGCGCGGCCCTGCAGGATCGTGCCTTCTTCGTGCGCGACCACCACCCCGCGCGCGAGCTGCTCAACGCGGTGGCCGAATCAGGCGCCACCTGGCTCGCCGACGATGACAGCGACCCGCAACTGCTGCAGAAGCTGGGCAATGCCGTGGACAAGGTCGTCGCCGAGTACCAGGGCGACGAATCGGTCTTCGAGGTGGCCAACAACGAAGTGCAGTCGCACTACCGCAGCCAGGCACGCAAGGCCGAGGTCGCGGAGCGCCGGCACGTGGAGGCCGCGCGCGGCAAGGAACGCCTGGAAATGGCCAAGCGGTTGGCCGGCGACAGCATCGAGCATGTGTGCGCCGAGTCCTCGCCGCCCAAGTTCGTGCAAGCCTTGCTCAAGCAGGCATGGAGCGATGTCCTGACGCTGACCCTGCTGCGGCAGGGCGAGCAGTCCGAGGACTGGGCAGAGCGCCAGCAGGCCACCGAACGCATCGCGGAAGTCACCTGCCGACCGGCGGGCGGCCCGCCCGACATTGCGCTGGGCAGCGAGGTTGAAAGCGCCCTGCTGCATGTCGGCTACCACCGCGATGAAGCGGGGGCCATTGCCCGTCGCCTGTCTACGCCGGGCGGCGAAGACGATGTCACTTCACGTACCGAACTCACCGCCAAATTGAAGGCACGCAGCCGCCTGGGCGAAGGTGGCGAAGACACCGCACCGCGCAAACCGCAGGCGCCGCCCAGGTCCCCCGCCGAGGAAGAGCAGTACCGGGCCCTGCGGACGCTGCCGTTCGGCACGTGGTTCGAGTTCATCACCAATCAACAGGGCGACGTGCGCCGGCAGCGATTGTCCTGGTACAGCCTGATCACCGACAACGCCTTGTTCGTCAACCAGCGCGGCCACAAGGTCGGCGAACAGACACTCGACTCGCTGGCGCGCCTGATGGCCAGCGGCCAGGCGCACATCGTCACCGAGGAGCGCGGCCGCCTCATCGATCGCGCCTGGCAGGCAACGATGCGGGCGCTGCGCTCGCTGACCGGCGGCAGTCGGCCGGAGCAGGAGCAACCGGCATGATCCACGAGGCACGCCGCAGTCCGCGCCGCCAGCCAGCAGCGAGCATCCCGGTCACCGACTTCATGGCCGAAACGGTCATCGGCCGGTTGGGCAACGTTTCCGAAACCGGGTTGCTGGTACTGGCGTCGGCACCGCTCACGGAAGAAGCGCTGTATCAGTTGGTCTTCACCTTGCCGGATCGGCACGGGCGCGATCAGTCCATCGACGTGGGTGTTCATTTGCTGTGGCTGGAGCAAGCACACGCGCCGGGGCAGCATTGGGCCGGATTCCGCTTTCTGACGATCAGCGATGAGCACCGCGAACGCTTGCGGGAGTGGGTGGCCCAAGCGCACATGCCGGCGTAAGCCGGCAGTGGCCACGGGTGAGCCTGGCCGCGCAACGCGGCAGGTGAAACCCGGTTGGAAGCGCCGCCACACGCCGCGGTAACGCCCGGATCCTGGAGCGGATGGTGCCTCGCGCCTGGCGCGGCACAGAACGGTGGACGGTTTTGCGGCAAAATCGCTGCTTGCACCCCGCCATGCCGATCGAGTTGCCGCCATGAACCTGCCGGATCCCGCCGCGCTGTACCCCGCCCATCTTGACGTCCTGAAGCAACGCGCCGACGAGGCCCTGGCGCGTGGCGGCTTTGAACATCTGGTCGTGCCCAGCGGGAACCTGCATTACCAGTTGTTCGATGATCGCGACTACCCCTTTGCGATCAACCCGCAGTTCAAGGCGTGGTTGCCGCTGACCCGCCTGCCGCACAGCTGGCTGGTCTACACGCCGGGCCGGCGTCCGCAGGTGATCTTCCATCAGCCGTTCGATTACTGGCATGTCGTACCCGGTGCGCCGGGTGGTTGGTGGGTCGAACATTTCGACGTGCACATCATCCGCAAGCCGGAAGAGGCGCGCGCGCTGCTGCCGGCGCCGGGCGTTCGCTGCGCGATCCTTGGCGAGGCGTCGAGCGCACTGGGCGATCATGCGCCGAACAACCCTGCTGCGGTCATCGATTACCTGGAATACCACCGCGCCTACAAGACGCCCTACGAACTGGCGCTGATGCGGCAAGCGCAGCACTTGGCGGTGCGCGGGCACCGTGCGGCGGAGGCGGCGTTTCGCGAAGGCCGGGACGAGTTCTCGATCCACATGGCCTACTGCGCGGCGGTCGGCCAGGACACGCCGGAGCTGCCCTACGGCAACATCGTCGCGCTGAACGAGCATGGCGCCGTGCTGCATTACACCGAACTGGACCGGCGTCCGGCGCAACCGCCGCGCAGCTTCCTGATCGATGCCGGCGCTTCAGCACACGGCTACGCCAGCGACATCACCCGGACCTACGCGGCCGAGACCGGCAGCGAGTTCCAGGCCATGATCGAAGCGGTCGACCAGGCGCAGGTGGCAATGGGCCACGCCGTGCGCGCTGGTGTCGACTACAAGCAGCTGCACGTGGATGCCCACCTGTCGCTGATGACGGTGCTGCGCGACTTCGGGGTCATCAAGGTCTCACCCGAAGCTGCCTTGGCCACCGGCGTCAGTGCCGCCTTCTTTCCCCATGGCCTCGGCCATCTGATCGGGCTGCAGGTGCACGACGTGGCGGGCTTTGCCGCCAGTGATCGTGGGGGCCGCATCGAGCGGCCCGACGGTCATCCCTATCTGCGCCTGACCCGCGTCCTGGAGCCAGGCATGGTGGTGACGATCGAGCCCGGCGTTTACTTCATCGACATGCTGCTTGACGAGGTCAAGCGCAAGGGTCATGCGGACAGCGTGGACTGGAACCGAGTCGCACAGTTCCGTCCTTTCGGTGGCATCCGGATCGAAGACGAGGTCGTTTGCACCGCCGGCGATCCGGAGAACCTGACCCGTCCGGCGTTCGCGGCGGCGCACGACGAGGCGCAAGAGCTCAGCTTCGTCGCGCACTGATCCAGGGGCAAGACCGGGATTGGCGAAGACTTCCGCCAATCCTTTGCGCGGCCATTCGCGGATTGGCGTTGTGCGGCGTTATGCCCGGGATCGGGCAACGCCATCGTGCGTGCCTGCAGACGCCTTGCAAGCTTTGAGGCAAGCGAAGGCTGGCATGGGGTGCCAAGGCAGCTGGCGACACCCGCGCGCGGCTGGGGCTACGCGCTTCCCGCCATCAATGCCTCGATCTCGTCGGCGCTGCGCTCCAACTCGGCGGTGAGCACCCGATGGCCATCGGCGGTAATCAATACGTCGTCTTCAGTGCGGATCCCGATGCCACGCCAGCGTGCGTCGACTTCGCTGTCGTCCGGTGAGACATACAGCCCTGGTTCCAGCGTGAACACCATGCCCGGCTCGAGCAGGCGCGATTCGCCGCCGAGGCGGTATTCACCCACGTCGTGCACATCCAGCCCGAGCCAATGGCCGGTCTTGTGGCGGTAGTAACGGCGGTAATGCCCTTCCTCGATGTTCTGCTTGAGCCGTCCCTTGAGCAGGCCCAACTGCAGCAACCCGTCGGTCAGCACTTCCACCGCCGCCAGATGTCCGGCTTCGTACGCCACGCCGGGCCGGGCCTCGGCGAGGGCGGCGCCTTGCGCACGGCCCACCAGGTCGTGCAGCGCTCGCTGCTCGCGGGTGAAGCGACCATTGACCGGGAAAGTGCGCGTGATGTCACTCGCATAGCCGCGATATTCGGCGCCGGCATCGATCAGCACCAGGTCGCCGTCGCGGCTGCGCGCGTTGTTGTCGCGATAGTGCAGAACGCAGGCGTTGCTGCCGGTGCCGACGATGCTGCCATACGCGGGCCAGGCGTCGGCCGCGCGGAATTCGCGTTCCAGATCGGCCTGCAGTTCGTACTCATGGATGCCGGGCCGCGCGGCACGCATGGCGACCCGATGCGCCCGCATGGTGATCGTCGCGGCGTGCTCCATCAGCACGATCTCCTCGCGCGACTTGAACAGTCGCTGCTCGTGCAACAGATGCCCCAGCTCCAGGAACTCATGGGGAGGCTGCGCGCCGTAGCGCACTTGCGAACGCACGCGGTTGAGCCAACCGATCAGCTTCAGGTCGAAATCCGCGTCGCGGCCGAAGTGGTAGTACACGCGCGAACGCCCCTCCAACAACCCCGGCAGGATCTCGTCGAGGTCGTCGATGGGGTAGGCATCGTCCATGCCATAGGCCTCCACTGCGCCTTCCTGACCGGCGCGACTGCCATCCCAGGCCTCGCGGTCAGGGTCGCGCTCCCGGCAGAACAGGATCGTCTCGCCATGGCGGCGCCCGGGGATCAGCACGAGCACCGCATCGGGCTCAGGAAAACCGCTCAGGTACCAGAAGTCCGAATCCTGACGATAGGGATGGTGCGTATCGTGGCTGCGGATGCGTTGGGGCGCGGCCGGCAGCACCAGGATCGCCTGATCGCCGGCCATCTGCATGAGCCGACGGCGGCGGCGCGCGTATTCGGCCGCGCTGATTCCGGTCTGCCGCTTCACCCGCCGCCCTCAGTTCAGTCGCTGACGGTATTGCGGACCCAGCACACAGTCGCCATGCAGCAGCAACACCGCTACCCGCACGAACTCTTCGATCTCGGCCAGGGCGGCCTCATCTTCGTCGGCACTGTCGAAATCGTCGCTGGAGGCCTGCGCCAGGCGCGCCAGGTCCTGAAGCGCTTCTTCGCCCTCTTCCGACAGGGTCGGCCGGGTCGCCGATGCCAGCCCGAAGCCGCTCAGGAACGCCCGACACCAATCGAACAACGCATCGGCCCGCGCGGTCAGCGCAACACCCTCTTCGGCCAGCAGCAGTTCGAAGACGAAGTCCCGGTCGTTGAGCCCCGCCACGGTGATCTCGCGGAGCTGGTCCAGCGCGCCGCCGGCCGGGGGCGCCGGCAGGCTGTCGTCGGCCAGGACCCGCGCCGGCCACTGTTTTTCGTCATCCCCACCGCCGGCCAGCCAGCCGGACAGGCCGCCGTGGAGCTCGGCGGCGGTGGCGGCCAGTCCCAGTCGACGACTTTCTTCCTGCACCGCCGCGACGTCTGGCATTTCGCTCATTGTTCAAGGTTCCGCTTGCGTGGGGAGGCTGTCGCGGCAAGCACCGCGGCTATCTGCCAATTGTAGCAATCGTGCTGGTCCGGCCGCCTGCGTGGCGGCGCGTGTCGGCGCCGCTGGACCGCCCGTCGCCGCCACCTTGACCATGGCTTGGCGGCAACCCTAGTCTTGTGGGCATGGAACCGACCGAATCTCTCGCCGAACTGCGTGCCCTCGCCGCCCGCGTCGAGGCCCTGGTCGAACGCACCCAGCGCCTGTCCGACGAAAACCGCAGCCTGCGCCACCAGCAGGAACAGCTGATCGGTGAACGTGCCCAGCTGCTGACCAAGAACGAACAGGCCCGCTCACGGGTCGAAGCGATGATCGTGCGGCTGAAGTCGCTGGAGCAGCACACGTGAGCCAAGGCAACGAACCGGTCAGCGTGCGCATCCTGGACCGCGAATACACGGTCGGCGTCACTGGCGACGAGCGTGACAGCCTGGCGGCGGCTGCCCGCCTGCTGGACGCACGGATGCGTGAGATCCGCGGCACCAACCGCATGGTCGCGCTGGATCGCCTGGCCGTGCTCGCGGCCCTGAACCTGGCGCATGAATTGCAGCAACTGCGCGACGAACAGGCCAGGCAGAACCGGGAGCTGGCGCGCACGCTGCAGGATCTCAACCGTCGCCTGGACACGGTCGGCGATACGCCTCGTTGAAGCGGAATACGCACTCCGATCATAAAAATGAATTCCCGGGGAACGCTAAATCGACGGATGCACTGGCGGGCGAGCTCGCACTGGCTATAATGGCGACGCGTTCTCTGCTGTGAACGACGGCGTGTGCAAACATTCACCTTGTCCCTTAATTACGACCACGGGGGCGCGACGAAGCCGGGTGTGCATGTCTGCCTTGCAGCGGAAAGCCTGATGGCCTCCCAGCGTTCCCACTTGAACCCCGGGTTCAAGGTCGTTTCGCACGCATCGTCACCGCGGAGAATGCAATATTCCGCAAACGCGACGTCCCTCGGGGCGTCGCGTTTGTTTTTTGCGCGGCCTGCCGCTGGTCAGCGCACCAGGCCTGCGGCGCGACGCGTGCATCGCGCCATCGAAAACGTTTCAATGGCCGTTATCGCTTCGACGTGCCGGCATCCCACTGCATGATCCTCTTGAACCCCTTTCTCCCCGGGCTGGGCGCATGAACCTGCCGGACCGACCGACGTTGCGGCAGCAATTGCGCGAACGGCGCCGCGCCCTGCCCGCCGCCGCCCGCCTCGCCGCAGCGGACGCCCTGGCCGCGCGCTTGCTCGCGCTTCCTTTCGCGCCTGGCGAAGGCTTCGTCGCCGGCTACTGGGCGATGGATGGCGAAATCGGCCTGCACCGGTGGCAGCTGGAACAACCCGCGACGGTGCGCTATTGCTTGCCGATCCTGCACGGACAAGTGCTGCGCTTTGCCCCGTGGCGACCGGGCCAGGCATTGACCACCAATCGCTACGGCATTCCCGAGCCGGACGTCGCGGCGGCCGACACGCTGCCTGCCGAAGCCATGCATCTGGTGGCCTGCCCGCTCGTGGGTTTCGATGCGCAGGGACGGCGGCTGGGCATGGGAGGCGGCTGGTATGATCGCAGCTTCGCGTTTCGCCAGCGCCAGGCGCCACCGCCCTGGTTGGTCGGCGTCGGCTTCTCGGTCCAACAGGTGCCCGTGCTGACGGCCGAATCCTGGGATGTGCCGGTGGACGCGATCTGCACCGAACTGGCCACCTTTACGAGCGATACCTCTCCCGCATGACTGCCCGCAAGCGCTATTGGCTGATGAAGTCCGAGCCGGACGCCTTTTCCATCGACGACCTGCAGCAGGTGGGGACCGAACCCTGGAACGGGGTGCGCAACTACCAGGCGCGCAACTTCATGCGCGACGGCATGAAGGTCGGCGACGGCGTGCTGTTCTACCACTCCAACACCCAGGTGCCCGGCATCGTCGGCTTGGCCACGATCGCCAGCGAGGCCTATCCGGATCGCACCCAATTCGATCCCAAGTCGGACTACTACGATCCGAAGGTCAAGCCGGAAGAACCGCGTTGGCTACTGGTGGACGTCAAGTTCGACCGCAAGCTCAAGCGCACGATCGCGCTGGATGAAATCAAGCAGCAGGCCGACGCGCTCGGCGAGGGCTTCGCGCTGATTGCGCGGGGCAACCGCCTGTCGATCCTGCCAGTCACCGCCGCGCAGTGGAAACTGCTGCTGGCGATGGAATAAACGCGCCGCGCCGCCCCCTCAACCCAACCTCCGCAAAGCAGCCCTTCCCATGTCAGAAGCCAAGCGGCTGGCCGCCGAAAAGGCCATCGAATTCGTTGAAGACGGCATGATCGTCGGCGTGGGCACCGGCTCTACGGTCGCCTATTTCATTGACGCGCTGGGCCGCATCGGACATCGCATCAAGGCCGCCGTCTCAAGCTCCGAGCAGAGCACGCAACGATTGCGCGGGCACGGTATCGAGGTGCTGGACCTCAATCACACCGGCAAGCTGTCGCTGTACGTGGATGGCGCCGACGAATGCGATCCGGGCAAGTGCCTGATCAAGGGCGGCGGTGCCGCGCTCACCCGCGAGAAGATCATCGCCGAGGCCAGCGAGCGTTTTGTCTGCATCATCGACCCGAGCAAGCAGGTGCCGGTGCTGGGCAAGTTCCCCTTGCCCATCGAGGTGATCCCCATGGCCCGCAGCCTGGTGGCACGGCAGATCCTGGAACGCACCGGCGGCCAGCCGGCATGGCGTGAAGGGGTGGTCACCGACAACGGCAACATGGTCATCGACATCCACCACCTGGAGATTACCGATCCGGTGGCACTGGAACGGGAACTCAACCAGATACCCGGCGTGGTCTGCGTTGGCCTGTTTGCCCGCCGACGTGCGGACGTGGTGATCATCGGCGGCGAGCCGCCCCGCGTCCTGTGAGTGGCCGCCCGCGCTGCTTGACGGCATCGCGGGCTTGACCCAAGGTTCGCCCACCCTTTCGCACCGGAATCGCCATGAAGCTGCTTCGCCTGCTCGCACTCGCGTCTCTGTTTGCGCTCAGTGGCTGCGCCAGCGCCGGCGGCCAATGGGTGGAACTGGCTGGCCAGCGCTACGAGGTCGAAGTGGCCCACGACGATGCCAGTCGCGCGCGTGGACTGATGTTCCGCGATGAGATGGCCGCCGATCACGGCATGCTGTTCATCCATGACCGCCAGGAACTGCAGGCGTACTGGATGAAGAACACCAAGATTCCGCTCGACATCCTTTATTTCGATGAACAGCGCCGACTGGTATCCCAACAGCGCGACGTGCCGCCGTGCTCGGCAGGCGACGCCTGCCCGCCGTATCCGAGCCGCGCGCCGGCCCGGTACGTATTGGAGCTAAACGCCGGCCAGGCAGCACGACTGGCGCTGAAGGATGGCGCCGCGCTCACCTTCGGACCAGGCATCCCGCCGCTGCGCTGAACGCCCGCACCCCGACATCGCCGTCGGGGTCTGCCGGACTTGAACCTGTGCGCATTTGCCTCCAGTCTTGGGCCATGGGGGAACATCTCACATTGCCCGGCTGGAACGCCCTCGCGAATGTCGAGGACGACGCGATTCCGTTGTTGTCCACGGCACTGCTGATCGCGCGCGACGAATACCCCGGCCTGGATGCAGACCTGTACGACACGCTCGTGCAGGGCCACGTCGAGCACCTGCGGGCCGAAGTGGACAAGATCGAACTTTGGCCGCTGAAGATGGCGGCGGTGAACCGCCACCTCTTCGACGAAGTCGGTTATGCCGGCGACCACGACAAGTATTACGACCCCCGCAACAGCTACATCAATCAGGTCTTCGAACGCCGACTCGGCAACCCGATTTCACTGGCGATGGTGCAGATCGAGGTTGCCCGGCGGTTGGGTATTCCGCTGGATGGCGTTTCCTTTCCCGGCCACTTCCTGGTGCGCCTGCCGGTCGATGGCGGCCTGCTGGTGATGGATCCGTTCAATGGTGGCCGCCCACTAGGCGTGGATGAGCTGCGTGAACGTGCCCGTCCCCACCTGGGCGGAGAGACCCCGGACGATCGCGCCTTGTTGCAGATCCTCGATCCCGCCCCCAACCGCGCGATCCTGGTTCGCATCCTGCGCAACCTGCACGGCGTCTACGCCGACGATGGCCAGTGGGACCGCGCCGCGCGTAGCGCAGATCGCGTGCTCAAGCTGATTCCCGACCAGGCAGAAGCACTGCGCGATCGCGGCCTGGCCTACCTCCAGCTGGAGCACCGCGCCGGCGCTCGCCGCGACCTGGCGCGCTATCTCCAACTCAACCCCGACGCGCGCGATGCCCACGCCATCCGCGATCACCTGGTCGATCTGAGCCACGAAGCCTGGCGCGCGCACTGAAGCCGGCCGGTCGCGTCGCGGTCCCATCCCGGACTCGCGCGCGACATCATCAAACTCCGGGCATCAGATACAGAAGGCCTCACGGCGGCCCTGGACGGGCTCCCGCGCCCGGTAGCGAACAGCGCGGCCGCGAAACCCCTCCAGGGCGGCTCGCGACCCGCCCGGGCATCCCCAGGCGACATCCCGAATACGGACCCGGCAAGCGCCGATCAGTCCAGCTCCACCATCTCGAAGTCGTCCTTGGTGACCCCGCAGTCCGGGCAAGTCCACGTCTCGGGGATGTCCTCCCACCGCGTGCCAGGCGCAATGCCCTCCTCGGGCAGTCCGTCCACTTCGTTGTAGACGAAGCCACACACCACACACATCCAGGAACGGTAAATGGTCTCAGTCGTGTCGCTCATCGGATAATCAGATTGAATCGTCGGGCCTGCCTGCATTCTCCCACCCCGCCCCGCGTACCGGAAGCTGCCCATGACCACCCTCTCCACACCGCGCGGTGTCTACCTCATCACTCCGGACGAACCGGACACCGCGCGCCTGCTCGCCCGTACCGCCCCCCTGCTGGCCGGCATCACCTGGCTGCAATACCGCAACAAGGCCGTCGACGCGGCCACGCGACGTGAACAGGCCGGCGCGCTGCAGACGCTGTGTGCAGCCCACGGCGTCCCCTTGATCGTGAACGACACTCCGGCATTGGCGCAGGCCGTTGGCGCGGCCGGTGTACACCTGGGCGAAGAGGATGAAGACATCCCGGCCGCGCGCGCCTTGCTGGGCCACGCGGCGATCATCGGCGCCTCCTGCTACGACCAGATCGAATTGGCGCAGCGTGCCGCCGCGGCCGGCGCCAGCTACGTCGCCTTCGGGGCTTTCTTTCCCAGCCGCAGCAAGCAGAACACCCGCCAGGCCGGCGCCCAGCTGCTGAGTGCCGCTGCAACACTCGACCTGCCGCGGGTGGCGATCGGCGGCATCACCCCGGACAATGGTCGCGCACTAGTCCGGGCCGGCGCAGACCTGCTGGCGGTGATCAGCGGCGTGTATTCGGCGCCCGATCCGCTGGCGGCCCTGCACGCCTATCGCGACTGTTTCGAACTTTGAACCTCCCGGGCAACGGCTTTGGGCCGCACGTCCCCCTGCACGGACCCACCATGAACCACGACCGCTCACACACCCTGTTCTCCCGCGCCCAGCAATTGATTCCCGGCGGCGTCAACTCACCGGTCCGCGCCTTCCGATCCGTCGGCGGCGAACCGTTCTTCGTGCAGCGCGCCGATGGCGCCTATCTCTACGACGTCGACGACAACCGCTACATCGATTACGTCGGCTCCTGGGGACCGATGATCGCCGGGCACAATCACCCGGCGGTCCGCGAAGCGGTCGAACGCGCCGTGCGCAATGGCTTGTCCTACGGCGCACCGTGTCCGGCCGAGGTCACGATGGCCGAAACCATCACCTCGCTGGTGCCCTCGTGCGAAATGGTGCGCATGGTCAATTCGGGCACCGAAGCCACGCTGTCGGCGGTGCGCCTGGCCCGCGGCGCCACCGGGCGCAATCGCATCGTCAAGTTCGAGGGCTGCTATCACGGCCACGGCGACTCGTTCCTGGTCAAGGCCGGCAGCGGCATGTTGACCTTGGGCGTGCCCAATTCGCCCGGCGTTCCCGCCGGCCTGAGCGAGCTGACCGCCACGCTGAGCTTCAACGACTTCGACGGTGCCACCGAGCTGTTCGACCGCATCGGCCCGGAGATCGCCGCGCTGATCATCGAGCCGGTGGTCGGCAACGCCAACTGCATCCCGCCGCTGCCGGGTTATCTGGAACACCTGCGCGAATTGTGCACGCGCCACGGCACCGTGCTGATCTTCGACGAAGTGATGACCGGATTCCGCGTGGCACTGGGCGGCGCGCAGGCGCATTACGGCGTCACCCCGGACCTGACCACGTTTGGCAAGATCATTGGCGGCGGCATGCCGGTGGGCGCCTACGGCGGCCGCGCCGACCTGATGTCGCAGATCGCACCGGCCGGCCCGATCTACCAGGCGGGCACGCTGAGCGGAAACCCGGTGGCGATGGCCGCGGGCCTGGCGATGTTGCAACTGGTCCAGGCGCCGAATTTCCATCGCGATCTCGATGAGACGACCGCCAGGCTCTGCGAAGGGTTGGAGGCAGCGGCTGGCGAAGCGGGCGTAGCGGTGACGACCAATCGCGTCGGTGCGATGTTCGGCCTGTTCTTCACCAACGAAAAGGTCACCCGTTATGAGCAGGCTGTCGCTTGCGACATCCCGGCCTTCAATCGTTTCTTCCACGCCATGCTGGATCGCGGCGTATTCCTGGCGCCGTCGGCGTACGAGGCCGGCTTTGTCTCCAGTGCCCACGACGCGCGCGTGATCGACGCCACCGTGCAGGCCGCACACGAGGCATTCCAGGTCGTGGCAGCCGGCTGAGCGTCCGTCTTGTCGAAGCGCATCTGGTCGGTGCCGGCCACATCGACCGCGCAACTTCGGGCGGCGGCGGGTGCGAATGCCATCATGATGACCAGCAGGCATACGCTGGCACGAATTTTCATTACGTGGATTCCGGGACAACCGGCGTCATTCCAAGAACTCGGCCGCTGGCCGGGACGTGACCCGATGTCGCAGCGGCCCGGATCAGGCGCGCGAGAAGATCGCGATCACGGTATCCAGGTGTGCCGCCATCGCCTGGCGCGCGCCGCCGGCATCACGCGCCACCAAGGCCTGCAGGATGGCGCGGTGCTCCAACTCGGAGCGTCGCGGCATGTCTGCCGGCGTGTACAGCGCTTGCAGCCGCTGGAAGAGCGTGCCGTAGCGGTGGCCCAGCAGATGGCGCAACAACAAGGCGTAGGCCGGATTGCCGCTGGCTTCGGCGATGCGGATGTGGAACAGGCGATCGCCGGGGTGTGTGCGCGAAGCATCCAGATTGTCGGCCACATTGCGGTCGTACGCCGCGCGGATGCCCATCAGTTGCGCTTCGGAGGCATGGGTGGCCGCCAGTGCGGCCGCTTCCGGCTCCACCAGCCGGCGGGCCTCGAGCAACGCGAACGGTGGCACTTCGCGTTCCAGGTCCTGCCCCAGGTCGAGCTCGGCCGCCAACTCCGGATCGCTCTGCCAGGCATCGGCTTCGGCAGGCGCCGACTCGCCATTGGCCAGCACTTCCACGCCGCTGCCCACCCTGACCCGCACCAGGCCGCCGACCTCGAGCGCAATCAGCGCTTCGCGCACGGAGGTGCGGCTCACGCCCAGCAGTCGTGACAGCTCGCGTTCCGGCGGCAAGTGACTGCCCGCGGGATACTCGCCACGGCCGATCGCCCCGCGCAACTGGTCGGCGATCTGCAGGTACAAGCGGCGGTTCTGGATGGCCTGGATCGGCATCGGGTCGTCGTTGTCGGGGTCGTTGTCGGGTCGGTCTATCTTAGCCGCGCGAGGGATCCGCTTCGATCCGGCGGCTGCCGACGAAGCCGTACCAGCACACCACGGCGAAGCAGCCGGCGGGAAGGTAGAACGCCTGGGCAATGCCGTGCGCGTCCGACACCAAGCCCATCACGTACGGTGCCAGCGCACCGCCCACGATCGACATGATCAACAAGGAGGCGCCGCGCTTGGTGCTGGCGCCCAACCCCTTCACCCCCAGGGCGAAGATCGTGGGAAACATGATCGACATGAAGAAGAACACGCCCAGCAACGCGCCGATCGCCACCTGCGGCGAGGGCGCAAGGATGGCCAACAGCACCAGCAGCACGTTCGCTGCCCCGTACGTACCGAGCAGGCGGCCGGCGGGAACGATCGACAGCAAGGCGGTGCCGAGAAAGCGGCCCACCAGCAACAGCACCATGCCGATCGACAACAAGAGGGCAGCCCGCTGCGAGCTGGTCCCCGAAGCGTGGGTCACGAAGTTGATGAAGAACGCGCCCACGCCCACCTGCGCGGCGACGTAGAAGAATTGCGCCACCACGGCCAGCACGAAATGGCGCTGCCGGCGCAAAGGCACGGCGCGCGCCGTGCCCAGGGCATCGTCGCCTTCGCGGATGTCCGGCAGGGTCGTGCGCCAGAACAGCACGGCCACGGCGAACACCACCACGGCAATGGCCACGTAGACCGCGCGCACCGGATCACCGGCGCTCGCCGCAGTAGTCGCGTCGCTGGGCGCCTGGTTGAAGAACAGCAGACCGCCGAGCAGCGGGCCGACGAACTGGCCCAACCCGTTGAACGACTGCGACAGATTCAACCGGCGCTCGGACGTTTCGGCCGGCCCCAGCACGGTCACATAGGGATTGGCCGCCGTCTCCAGGCAGCCCAGGCCGCTGGCGATCACGAACAATGCGAACAGGAACATCGGATAGCTGCCCGAGGCGGTGGCCGGCACGAACAGCAGCGCCCCCACCGCGTATAGCCCGAGGCCCAGCAGGATGCCGGTCTTGTAGCCGGCACGTTCCATCAGCCAGGCCGCCGGCAGGGCCCACAGGAAGTACGCACCGAAGTACGCCGCCTGCAGCAGGCCCGATTGCGCGTGGGAAACGTGCAACGTTTCCTGGAAGTGCTTGTTCAACACGTCCAGCAAGCCATAGGACAAGCCCCACATGAAGAACAGGCTCGTCACCAGTGCCAGCGCCACGGTTTGCGCGCGGCCATTGCCGCCTGTGCGGGCCTGCCCGGTCATCATTTCCATTGTTGCTTTTCCCCTATGTCAGCCCGGCGCGGTGCGCTGGGAATCAAAATCAGCCATACCGACTTCCGCCCAGCACTCCGCCCGGTCCTCAAGCGATGAGCGGATCGGATGCGCGTGATCGCATGGCTCAGGTAGCGGCCCGGTCCAAGTGTGTGTAACCCCCGTCGACGAACACCCATTGGCCCGTCGTATGGGAAGAGCGCGGCGACAGCAGGAACGCCACGGTGTCGCCGATCTCTTCGGCGTGCGTCATGCGATGACCCAGTGGGATGCGCGCGGTGATCTGCTGCAGCTGCGAGGGCGGATCGTCGAAACTTTGCAGCCACTTTTCATACAGCGGCGTCATCACCTCGGCAGGTACCACCGCGTTGACGCGCACGCCGGCATCGGCCAAGGCCAACGCCCACTCGCGGGTGAGCGCCAGCTGCGCGCCCTTGGCCGCGGTATAGCCACTGGTGCGGCCTTGCCCGGTCACGGCGGTCTTGGAGGAAATATTGACGATGGCGCCGCGCGAGGCACGCAGGTGCGGTTCGCAGTAATGGGCCATCACGTAGTAGTGAATGAGGTTGCGTTCCAGCGAGCGCACGAAATCAGCGCGACCGGCATCCAGCCCCACGTTGTCGTTGATGCCGGCATTGTTGACCAGGCCGTCCAGGCGCCCGAACTGCGCCACCACGCCGGCCACGGCTTCGCGGCAGGCATCGTCGTCGGTCAGTTCGACGCGCACGTAGCGCGCCTGCGGTTGCAGCGTCTGGAGCTCGGCCAGGAATCCTCCATCGTCGTGATGCCCGATCGCCACCGGGATGGCGCCTTCCATCGCCAGGCGCCGGCTGATGGCCGCGCCGATCCCCGATGCCCCGCCGGTCACTACGATCACCTTGTCGCGCAGTTCCAGATCCATGTGTTTCCCTTCTTGCCTCAGGGCAGACGCAGCGCGTCGCCGTAGATGTCGATGGCGTTGCCGCCGAACAGACACTCGCGCTCAGGCACCGACAGCCCTCGCGACTGCGCCCAATCCTGGGCCAACGCCAGTACGTGCGGGTAGTCCGTCGCCAGCTGGCTGACCGGCCAATCGGAGCCGAACAACACGCGGCGCGGCCCAAAACATTCGAGCGCGGCGTCGAGATGGCGGCCGATACCGTCCAGCGCCAAGCGCCCATCCGGGTCGCGCGGCGCTTCTGTGACCAGCCCGGAGATCTTGACGCTGACATGCGGCATCGCCGCCAGGGCGCGAATCTGCCGCTGCCAACGCTCGAAGGTATCGCCGGTGCCGCCGATGTCGGGCTTTCCCAGATGGTCCAGCACCAGCGCGTGATCGTCGTGGCGCGCGCAAAAAACGGTTGCCGCCTCCAGATGCTCGTGCCGCACCAATACCTCGTACACCAATCGCGCGCGCTGCACCGCGGCCACGCCGCGGTCAAACGCGGCATCGGCCAGACAGGCCGAGGGATTCGGCTCGTCCTGTACCTGGTGGCGGATGCCCACCAGCGGCCCGTGGGCACGCCAATGCGCCAACCGGTCGCTGACGCCATCGGCGCGCAGATCGACCCACCCGACGATGCCGGCAATCCAGCGCGCCTGCCTGGCCAACTGCATCAAAAAGGCGGTGTCGTCCTCGTTGCCGCGCGCCTGCACGGCAATGGTCGCGTCGATGCCGTTGGCCTGGCGCACCGGCTCGAACTGCGCGGGCAGCCAATCCTGCGCGAGCACTTCCATGCCCGGACCGATCCAGCCATAGGTCTTGGGGTCGTAGCGCCAGTAATGCTGGTGGGCGTCGATCAGCATGCTTGCCTCAGCCGCGGAACAGATACGTGTCCAGCGACTCGGACTTCATCTCGATCGAGAAGCCCGGCGCGTTCGGCACTTGATAAGCCGCGTTGCGCACCAGGCAGGGTTCTATGAAATGCTCGTGCAGATGGTCCACGTATTCGGTCACGCGACCTTCCAGCGTTCCCGACACGCACAGGTAATCGATCATGGCCAAATGCTGCACGTATTCGCACAGGCCCACGCCACCGGCATGCGGGCACACTGCCAGATCGTACTTGGCGGCCATCAGCAGCACGGCGAGGATCTCGTTGACACCGCCCAGGCGGCAGGCATCGATTTGCACCACATCGATCGCTTCGCGGGTGATGAACTGCTTGAACACGATGCGGTTCTGGCACATTTCGCCAGTGGCGACCTGGATCGGCGCGACCGCCTGGCGGATGCGGCGATGCGCCTCGACGTCGTCCGGACTGGTCGGCTCTTCAATGAACCACGGCTTGGCGAAGGCGAGTTGGCCGACCCAGTCGATCGCCGTGTCCGCCTCCCATACTTGATTGGCATCGATCATCAACTTGCGATCCCAACCAATGACCTCGCGCGCGATGCCGACGCGACGGATGTCGTCCTGCAGGTTGGCGCCGACCTTGAGCTTGATGTGCGAATAGCCCTCGTCGATGGCCTCTTGGCAAAGTCGGCGCAGCTTGTCATCGCTGTAACCCAGCCATCCCGCCGAGGTCGTATAGCAGGGGTAACCGTGCTGGCGCAGATGGGCCAGCCGCTCCGCTTTGCCAGGCGCGCGTGCGCGCAGCAAAGCCAGCGCCTGCTCAGGGGTGATGCAGTCGCTCAGGTATCGGAAGTCGATGCAACGCACGAATTCTTCCGGGCTCATGTCGGCCACCAACTGCCACACCGGCTTGCCTTCGGCCTTGGCCCACAGGTCCCACACGGCATTGACCACCGCGCCGGTCGCCAAGTGGATCGCGCCCTTGTCGGGGCCAATCCAGCGCAGTTGGCTGTCTGAGGTGACGTGGCGCCAGAACGCGCCCATGTCGGCGGCGATGTCTTCCAGGCGCAGGCCGACTACCAGGTGCTCCATCGCCTGGATGGCCGCACAGCAGATCTCGTTGCCGCGACCAATGGTGAAGGTCAGGCCGTGGCCCTTGAGCGCGTCGTTGTCCGTATCGAGGATGACGTAGGCGGCCGAGTAGTCCGGATCCGGATTCATCGCATCCGAGCCATCGAGTTGTTGCGACGTGGGGAAGCGAACGTCCAGCACCCGCATGGCGGTGATGGTGGTCATGCCGAGACCACCTGCTGGCGCTGCTCGCCCAGGCCTTCGATGCCCAGGCGAATGACCTGGCCGGGACGCAGGTAGACCGGTGGCTTCTGGCCCATGCCCACGCCCGGCGGCGTGCCGGTGGAGATCACATCGCCGGGCTGCAGGCTCATGAAACGGCTCAGGTACGCGATAACGAAGGGCACGCGGTACACCATGGTCGCGCTGGAGCCGTCCTGGTAACGATGCCCGTCGACTTCCAGCCACATGCGCAGGTTGTGCGGATCGGCGATCTCGTCCGGGGTGACCAGCCATGGACCGGTGGGACCGAACGTATCGCAGCCCTTGCCCTTGTCCCAGGTTCCATGGCGCTCGAGCTGGAACTCACGCTCGGAGACATCGTTGACAACGCAGAAGCCGGCAACGTGGTCCATCGCATCGGCTTCATCGATGTAACGTCCGCCTTTGCCGATGACCACGCCCAGCTCGACTTCCCAATCGGTCTTGGTCGAGCCGCGCGGAATCTCCACGTCGTCGTTGGGACCGACCACGGCACTGGTCCACTTGTTGAAGATGACCGGCTCCGGCGGCACGGTCGCACCGGTCTCGGCGGCGTGGTCGGAATAATTCAGGCCGATGCAGATGAACTTGCCGATCCGGCCCACGCAGGCGCCCAGGCGCGGGTTGCCGGCCACGACGGGCAGCGCGGTGGGATCCAGCCCGGCCAGCCGCGCCAGCGATGCCGGCGACAGCGCCTCGCCGGCGAGATCGTCGACATGCGCAGACAGATCGCGCAATTGCCCTTGCGCATCGAGCAGACCGGGTTTTTCCTGGCCCTTGGGGCCGTAGCGCAGCAGTTTCATCAAGCGACTCCTGTGGGGGTGGGGTGCGTCAGGTCAGTTCGACCAGCCGCCATCGATCAGTTGCACCGTGCCGGTGGTAAAGGCCGCTTCATCGCTGGCCAGATAGGTGGCCAGGGCGGCGATTTCTTCAGCCCGACCCACGCGACCCATCGGCTGGCGGGCGACGAACGCGGCGCGCACCACCGCCACGTCCACGCCCTGGTCGCGCGCCTGGGCCTGGATGCGCTGCTCCAGCGAAGGCGATTCCACCGTGCCCGGGCAGATAGCATTGCAACGGATGCCGTGCGCGACGTAGTCGGCGGCAATGGCCTTGGTCATGCCGATGACGGCGGCCTTGGTGGTCCCGTAGACGAATCGGTTGGCGACGCCTTTCACGCTCGAAGCCGCCGAGGACATGTTGATGATCGAACCGCCGCCTTTGGCCAGCATGGCCGGCAGCAACGCACGAATCAGTCGGTACATCGAGGTGACGTTGAGCTGCCAGGCGAAGTCCCAATCCTGTTCGCTGCAATCGGCAATGCTGCCGGCATGGACATAGCCGGCGCAGTTGAACAACACATCGAATGCGCGCTCGCCCTCGTACTGGCCTGCCAGCGCCTGGATCGCGGCCGCGTCGGTCACATCGAGGAGTTGGGTCCGTATCCGATCGCCGCCTTCCGTGCGCAGCGCGTCCAACGCGCCGGCGTTGATATCGGTGGCCAGCACCGTGGCACCTTCCCGCGCGAACCGAAGCGCGCTGGCCCGGCCAATGCCTTGGCCTGCCGCCGTCACCAGCGCCGTCTTGCCCATCAAACGCATTGTCGTCTCCGTCCAGGACCAGATGTCCAATGGCTGGACCAATTTGTAGCCGACGTGGCGTGTACGTGGCAATCGACCAAAGTCGAACCGCTCAATACCGCGACTGCAAGCTCCTGATTCCATTAGGGTATCTCGGAGCGCCCTTTGCAATTCGGCTGTCCGACGCCCTTCCAATGCGGCTACGCAGCATAATTTGCGAATGCCCAATGCCCTCGCACCCCGTCTGCTGCTGCTGGATTTCGACGGCGTGCTGGCGAACTACCATCGGCCCCGACGCTTGGCGCAGCTGGCCGACCACGCGGGCTGCACGCCAGCCCAGGTGCATGGGGCCTTGTTCGAATCGGGGCTGGAAACCGCATATGACGCCGGCCAGATCGGTACCGACGCCTACCTGCAGGCGCTCGGCCAGGCCATCGGACGTCCCCTGGATGCCGCGATCTGGAAAGCCGCGCGACTAGCGGCGTGCCGGCCCCAGGCCGGGGTGATCGCGCGCGTGGCGGCGATCGCCCGGCACACCGCCATCGCAATCCTGACCAACAACGGCGCCCTGATGGCCGAGGTGATTCCCCACCTGGTGCCGGAGCTGCTTCCGAAGTTGCAGGGACGCATCCTGTGCAGCGGATCGTTGGGCGGCCGCAAGCCGCAACCCGAGGTATTTCTCAAAGCGGCCGCCCAGCTGGACACCGATCCGCGTCACACGCTGTTCGTCGACGACCTGTTCGTCAACGTGCGAGGCGCGCGGGCGGTAGGCATGCAGGCGGAAACCGTACACGATTCGCGCTCGATGGGCGCCGCTTTGAAACGTCACCGCCTACTGGCTTGAGTGGGCGCAGCCGAACGCACGCGTTTATCGCCAGTGGAGGCGCTTGGGCGTGCTCGGGCGTGCTCGGGCGTGCGCGTCAGCCGCGCGTGGCCAACCAGCGATCTACCGCCTTGCGCAGCAGCACCAGACCTTCGGCAACCTCGGCATCGTTGATGTTGAGCGCCGGCACCAGGCGCACGACGTCCGGACCCGCCTGCAAGGCCAGCAGACCCTCTGCGGCAGCCGCGTCGAGCAGGGCGCCCGCCTGGCCGGCATGGGCCGGTGCCAACACGGCGCCAAGCATCAACCCGCGACCACGCACTCCGCTGAATGCACCGGTCTGGGCGCCGATCTTTTCCAGTCCTGCGCGCAGCGCGGCCGACTGCCGCGACACGTTGGCGGCGATTTCGGTCGAACCGAGCTTGCGCAGCGCCACGCGTGCCACGGCCGCAGCCAACGGGTTACCGCCGAAGGTGGTTCCGTGTGCACCAAACTGCATGGTCTCGGCCACGCGCGGCCCAGCCAGGCACGCGCCAATGGGGAAGCCGCCGCCCAGCGCCTTGGCCAGGGTGACGATGTCCGGAACGATCTGCTCCTGCCAGAACGCGAACAGCGTGCCGGTACGACCCATGCCGGCCTGGATCTCGTCCAGCACCACCAGGGCGCCGTGGTGGTCGCACAGCTCGCGCACCCGCTTGAGGAAACCCGGCTTGGCGGGCGTCACGCCCCCCTCGCCCTGCACCGGTTCCAACATCACGGCAGCCACGTCGCCGGCCGCCATCGCCGCTTCCAGCTGGGTTTCATCGTTGAAGTCGCAATACCGGAATCCGCCGGGCAACGGCTCGTAGCCTTCCTGGTACTTGGGCTGCGCACCGGCGGTCACCGCCGCCAGGGTGCGGCCGTGGAAGCTGCCGCGGAAGGTGACGATCACGCGCTGATGGGCCGGCCGGCCCTGCATGCTGGCCCACTTGCGCACCAGCTTGATCGCGCATTCGTTGGCCTCGGTGCCCGAGTTGCACAGGAACACCCGCTCGGCGAAGCGCGAAGCGGCGACCAGTTCCTCGGCCAGCCGCAACGGTGGCTCGCTGAAGAAGACGTTGCTGGTGTGCCACAGCTTGCCGGCCTGCTCGACCAGGGCGGCATGCAGGTCCGGGTCGTTGTGGCCCAGGCCGCACACCGCGATGCCCGCCGCCAGGTCCAGATACTGGCGGCCTTCGCTGTCCCACAGGTACACGCCCTGCCCGCGCTCCAGCACGACCTGGCGCGGACGGTAGACCGGCAGGTAGTAGTGCGACAGGGACAACAGCGAATCAGTGGTTTCGTTCATGGCGGCGAGCGTGACGGAGTGGCGAGCGGAAGTGGCGCATTCTCACCCATCTGGACGGCCACCGCGAACCCGATGCGCGGCACAATGGCGCCATGCGTCCCTTTTCAGACCCGCAACTCAATCCGGCCACCGAAACGGGTTGGCGCCGGCGCTGGTTCGACATCATCTACCAGCACGACCGGCCGCCCGAGCGCAATTTCGATCTATTGCTGGTCTACGCCATCGTAGCCAGCATTCTGGTGGTGATGCTCGACAGCGTGCAGGGCATCCACCAGCGCTGGTCGGATTGGTTCTACATCGTCGAGTGGGGGTTCACCCTGCTGTTCACTGCCGAATACCTGTTGCGGCTGGCGGTGGTGAAGCGACCGCTGCGATATGCGGTGAGCGTGTGGGGCATCATCGACCTGGCCGCGATCCTGCCGACCTACCTGTCGCTGTTCGTGCCGGGCGCGCAAAGCCTGCTGGTGGTGCGCGTGCTGCGCATGCTGCGTTTGTTCCGCATCCTCAAGCTGACGCGCTACGTGGAGGAAAGCGGCATCCTGATGCAGGCGCTGTGGCGCAGCCGCCGCAAGGTGCTCGTGTTCCTGTTCACCGTGATGACCATCACCGTGATCGCCGGCGCGCTGATGTATTTGATCGAAGGTCCGGTAAATGGCTTCACCAGCATTCCTACCAGCATGTACTGGGCCATCGTGACCATGGCCACGGTGGGGTTCGGCGACGTGGTGCCGCAAACCACGTTGGGTCGCTTCGTCACCTCGGTGCTGATCCTGATCGGCTACAGCATCATCGCCGTGCCGACCGGCATCTACACCGCCGAACTGGCTACCAGTCTGCGCGAAGCCGAGGATGCCCATCGGCACGACAACCGCGGCTGCCCGGAATGTGGACTGGAAGGGCATGACCGCGATGCACTGCATTGCCGTCGCTGTGGCGCCACGTTGCCTGCACCGCTCAATCCCCTTTAAAACCTGGGCGCCCTGGCAGGCGCTCAGTCAAGAAACAAATCCGGCAGCAGCGGCGCCGAGGGATCGACTGCATAACCCGACAGATCGGTGACGCCGACTTGCGCCAGTACTTCATCGTCGATGAGGAACTGGCCGTGGAAGCCTTCGGCCGCCCGGCACAGTACGGCATGCGCGGCGTCGGCCATGATGTCGGGACGACGGCCGTTGCGCAGCTCCACGCCGGGAATCATGTTGAGCGCATCGGTGGCGATCAGCGTGCGTGGCCACAAGGCATTCACGGCGACGCCCTGCGGTCCGAATTCCGCAGCCAGCCCCAACGTGACGAAGCTCATGCCCATCTTGGCCAGCGTGTAACCGGTATGCGGCGCCCACCACTTCGGGTCCAGCGAGGGCGGCGGCGCTAGCGTGAGGATGTGGGGATTGGCGGCCTTGAGCAGATGCGGCAGGCAGGCCTGTGCGCAAAGAAAGCTGCCGCGCGAGTTGACCTGCTGCATCAGGTCGTAGCGCTTCATCGGCGTGTCCAGCGTGCCGCGCAACCAGATCGCGCTGGCGTTGTTGACCAGGATGTCGATGCCGCCGAACGTATCCACCGCAGCGGCCACGGCGGCGGCAACCTGGTCCTCTTCGCGGATGTCGCATTTCAGGGCCAGGGCCTGTCCGCCCGCAGCAGTCACCGCCTCGGCCGTGCTGTGGATGGTGCCGGGTAGCCGCGGGTTGGCCACGGCCGACTTGGCCACGATGGCAATGTTCGCGCCGTCGCGCGCGGCGCGCAGCGCGATGGCCAGGCCGATGCCGCGCGAGGCACCGGTGATGAACAGGGTCTTGCCGGCGAGCGTGGTCATGGGGCGATTGCCTATGGAAAGTGGTGCCACAGCATCTGCCAGCCGCAGCGGGTGTCAAGCCAACGCTGCCGCCACGCTCAGGGCTTGGGCCCCTGGCCTTCGTTGTCTTCCCACTTGAGCCACTTGCGGGTGACCACGCGATACACCGGCTTACCCGTGCGAAACCACAGATCCCGCACCCACGAGTGCCGCTTGAGCAGGCGCAGCTCGACCGGGGTGAGCGATTGGCGGCAATACATGCGCTTGTGCTTGAGCAGGTGGCGCAGGTCCTCGCGGGCCAGCAGGCGCATCCACGGTGAACGCGGAGGGCCGCGCACGGCCAGCTGGAAATCGATCAGCGCGGGGCTGCCGTCTTCGCGCACCAGCCAGTTGGCTTCCTTGGCCAGATCGTTGTGCGCCACCCCGCGCCGATGCAGTTGCTGCAACAGACGCCGCGCGGCCCGGAAGTACGCCACGTCGCCCCGTGGCGGCCGCAGGTACATCGCCTGGCCATCCAGGTAGCTGCGATCCAGGTAGGTGCCGTTCCAGCGAAGCAGGCGCGGTGTGTCGGGCATCCCCTCGATCTGGCGCAAGGCAAGCGCCTCGCGCCGGGCCAGGTACCAGGCCGGCACTCGCAGCCACCACGGTGATGCCGTCAGATCGCGGCGCACGAATACGCCATCGGCCTCGCGCACCAGCAGGATGCGGCCGAAACTGTCGGACTTGAGCGCTTCGCTGGTCGAGGGGGCATGGGACATGCCGGCATTGTAGGGCCCGGGAGGAACCGGTCGGCGTCGCGCCGGTTCCTTCGGCCTCCCCGACCCCTCTTATAATCGGGGCATGAACTCACCCTGGATTGACGCCACGCTGGAGTGGATCGGCGCCCACCCCATGCTGGCGGGCGCGCTCGTCTTCGCTATCGCCTTCTGCGATGCCGTGATCGTGCTGGGGACGATCGTGCCCGCCTTGCCGCTGATGTTCGCGATTGGCGTGTTGATCGGACTGGGCCAGATTTCCGGGCCGTATGCGGTGGCCTGCGCCGCCCTGGGCGCCTTCCTCGGTGATGCGCTGAGTTACTGGGTGGGCCATCGATGGGGCAATCGGCTGCGCGGCTTCTGGCCGTTCAGCCGCTACCCGCAGCTGCTGGATCGGGGTGAAGTGCTGTTTCGCCGCAATGCGTTCAAGAGCATCTTGATCGCGCGCTACGTCGGGGCCATCCGGCCGTTCGTGCCGGCGATTGCGGGCATGGCGAAGATGCCGCTGCGTCGCTATGTGATGGCCAGCGGTATCGCTTCGTTGTCATGGGCACTGCTGTTCCTGCTGCCGGGCTGGGTGCTGGGCACGGCCTACGACGCCGTGGCCGCGGTCGCCGGTCGGTTGTTCGTGGTGGTCACGTTGCTGGCCGTGGTGCTGGGCGCGGTCTGGGCGCTGGTGCTCTATGGCTACCGATGGTCGGCCGCCCACCTGGATTCGATGCTGGCACGGGCGCTGAACTGGTCCCATCGCCACCCGATGCTCGGTCACTGGTCCGAAGCGGTGTTCGATCCGTCCCGTCGCGAATCCGTACCGCTGGCGATGCTGGCGCTGATGCTGTTGCTGCTCGGGTGGGGCTGGTTCGTGCTGTTGATGGTGGTGCTGGCGCACGGCGAACCCCTGGCGGTCGACCTGGCGGTGCACGATCTCATGCTGGCGCTGCGCAACCCGTTGGCCGACTACCCGATGGTGGCGCTCGCCTCGCTGGGCGACTGGCAGATCCTGTTGCCGGCGGTCGCCGTGGCCATGGGTTACCTGGCTTGGCGCCGGCGCTGGTTGTCGGTCTTCCACTGGCTGGCCGCGCTGGCGTTCGGCCTGGCGCTGACCAAACTGCTCGGCGCCACGGTGCATGTCGTGCGTCCGCCGGCAGCCAGCAGCGGGTTCGGCTTTCCCTCGGTGGCGGTGACCATGGCCACCATCACCTTCGGCTTCTTCGCCGTGTTGATCGCCCGCGAGCTGCCCGGCCGCAACCGGGTATGGCCCTACCTGGTGTGCGGTGCGGTGGTCTCGATGATCGGCTTCGCGCGCCTGTACCTGGGCGCGCACTGGCTCAGCGACGTGATCGGCGGCATGTTGTTCGGTACGTTCTGGCTGCTGGTGCTCGGCATTGCCTACCGGCGTCGCTTCAACCGTTCGTTCTGGGTCAAGCCGGTGGCGTGGTTGTTCTACGGGACCTTTGCGCTGGCGGCGCTGTTGCTGGCGCCGCGCCACCTGGAACGCAAGCTGGTCAAGTTCGAGCCGCCGCAGCCGGTGGCCATGGACCTGGACGCGCGGCAGTGGTGGGCGCAGGACTGGCGCGCACTGCCTGCCCGCCGCAACGAATTCGACGATGACCAACGTTGGCCGCTGGACGTGCAGGTGGCCGGTCCGCTGGCGCCGCTGCAGGCGCAACTGGAAACGGCCGGATGGCGCACGCAGTCGCAGGCCGGTTGGGAACAGGCGCTGCAACTGCTCGACTACAGTGCCGAGCCGGTCGCCGTACCGGTCCTGCCTGCCACCCTGGATACCCAAGTGGAATCGCTGCTGATGGTGCGGGCCGGCGATGCGCCGGACCAGATCCATGCGTTGCGGTTGTGGCCCGCTGCCGCGCGCCTGCAGCCTGGCGATGGCCCTTTGTGGGTCGGCAGCACCCAGACCCTGCACTTCGATCGTCACTTCGGCCTGGTGGGGCTGTGGCGACCGCTGCGAGGCGTGGATCCAGCGCTGGACGCGCTGCGCGAATCGTTGGGCGACCTGCCGCGCCGCCAGGAATATCGCTCGCGCAGCGGCATGCCCGTACTGTTGATCGACAGCGCGCAGGCCCGCCAGGGTCCGCCGGCACCTTGATGGTTTGATGCGCCGTGCAAGGGTCTGCCCGCCGGGCAGGCTTCAGGGCATCCAGGCCAACAGCAGGTCCAGCCGCTGGTGCGGATCGGCTTCCTGCAGGATCGACAAGCGCTGGGCCTCGGCGAGCGGCAACAGTTCCGCCAAACGCCAGCCGACCCAGGCCGCCTGGTCGAGTTGGCCCGGACTGGTCGGGTCGAACTGCGGCCCGGCCTGCTCGATCAGCCGTTCCAGCAAGGTGGAAAGCAGCGCGTGTTCCGGCCGCAGCTCATCGTCGCTGTCCGGTTCGCACCACTGCACCTGACCCACCACCAAGCCGCTGTCGCGAATCCGGATCTGCTCGACATGGAAGCGACGGGCGCCACGCAGACGCAACACCAGCACCCCGTCCGCGCCGACATCGAAGTCCTCGATGCGTGCTTCGGTACCGAAGGCGGCCGGAGTGGCCGGCGTGCCGACTTCCTTTCCCTCCAGGATCAGGCACACGCCAAATCCCTCACCCGTGCGCCCACACTCGCGCACCAGGTCGAGGTAACGACGCTCGAACACCCTCAGCCCGAGGGTCGCGCCGGGCACCAGCACGGTATGCAAGGGAAACAACGGCAGGCTGGCGGATTCGGTCGACACGTTCATGCGCTCAGCCTGCAAGGTCCTGCAGAAAGCGCCGGGGCGCTCCGTCGAAGCCGCCATTGGACATGAAGACCACGTGGTCGCCAGGCATCGCCTGCTCGCGCAGCGCGCTGAGCAAGGCGTCGGCATCGGCGACGACACGGGCCTGCCCGCGTATCCGGGCCAGGATCGGCGCGGCGTCCCACGGCAGTTCGGGGCGATGCAGGAAGACCACCGCGTCTGCCGCGTCCAGCGAAGGGGCCAATGCCTGAGCGTGCGCGCCCATGCGCATCGAGTTGCTGCGAGGTTCCATGGCCACCATGATCCGCTCCGCACCGACACGTGCGCGCAGGCCCTCCAGCGTGGTCGCGATCGCCGTGGGATGGTGTGCAAAATCGTCGTAGACGGTCACGCCGCCCTGCTCGCCCAACACTTCCAAGCGTCGCTTCACGCTCTGGAATCGACGCAATGCCGGCATCACGCTCGCCGCGTCCACGCCCACCGCGTGCACGGCGGCCAGCGCGGCCAGGCCGTTGAGCACGTTGTGGCGACCCAGCAATGGCCATTCGACGATGCCGATCTCGCGTCCCTGGTGCAGGACCGCGAAACGACTGCCATCGGCGGCCAGCAGGCTTGCGCTCCAGTCCATCGCGGGGTCCAGACCGAACCGCTCAACGGGCGTCCAGCACCCCATCGCCAGCACTTCTGCCAGGCGCGGATCCTCGCCGTTGACGATCAACCGGCCATTGCCCGGCACGGTTCGCACCAGGTGATGGAACTGGCGCTGGATCGCGGCCACATCCGGAAAGATGTCGGCGTGGTCGTATTCCAGGTTGTTGAGGATGGCGATCCTGGGCCGGTAGTGGACGAACTTGCTGCGTTTGTCGAAGAAGGCGGTGTCGTACTCGTCCGCCTCCACCACGAAATCGCGCCCACCGCCGATCCGCGCCGAAACCCCGAAGTCTTCGGCCACGCCGCCGATCAGGAAGCCGGGCGCCCGCCCGGCCGCCTCCAGCAACCAGGCCAGGATCGTGGTGGTCGTGGTTTTGCCGTGGGTGCCGGCCACCGCCAGGGTGTCGCGCCCCGGCAACACGTTTTCGGCCAGCCATTGCGCGCCCGAGGTGTAGCGCAGGCCTCGATCAAGCACCCACTCCACCGCAGGATTGCCGCGCGACAGCGCATTGCCGACGACGATCTGGTCGCAATCGACCGCCAGGTTGCCGGGGGCATACCCCTGTGCCAGGTCGATGCCGAGTTTTTCCAACTGGGTGGACATGGGCGGATAGATCGCCTGGTCGCTGCCTTCGACCGCATGCCCCAGTTCGCGTGCCAGGGCGGCCACGCCGCCCATGAAGGTCCCGGCAATGCCGAGGATATGGATCTTGCTCATCGAGCGATTGTCTCCGATCGCCTGCGCAAGCGGGAGCCAGCGCCGGGCCTCCGCGCGTGGCGGCAACAAGGTGTCGGGGAATGACAGAGGGGGGTGTCAGGAACTTCCTGATATCGGAGACTGAACCGTATAGTCACAATTATGAACGCCGGTCTCAGCATCCCATTGGTCCTACTCCCCAAGAGGCCAATCCCCAGGGAGCTCATGCTGATGGGGCTTTGAGCAAGCCCGATCGCTGGCACTTATTTGAAATCAGGACCCCGGTCCGCCATTGGCGGATCGGGGCTTTTTCATGGGCGAGATGTCGCGCTGCCGCATTCGCAGGCAGGGCCGCCACCCGCGTGTTCGTTCCCGCCGCCGGGGCGACGGGGCCGCAGGTCAATGCGGCAGTGCGGCGGTGATCCGGCCCAGGACATCGTCCAGGTCGCCGACGCCGTCTACGCGGGCCAGCGTGCCGCGGTCGCCGTAGAAACCGATCACCGGCGCGGTCGAGTCGTTGTAGACCTGCAGGCGCTTGCGTACCGATTCGGGATTGTCGTCCTCGCGGCCCTCGGCCTTGGCACGGCCGGCGATGCGCTCGACCAGCAAGTCAGTCGCCACATCCAACTGCACCACCGCATCCAGCGGCTGACCAAGCTTGGCCAGCAAGCCATCCAGCGCAGCGGCCTGGACCAGGTTGCGCGGGTAGCCATCCAGAATGAAGCCGTTGGCCACGTCGGGCTGGCCGAGGCGCGACTCGAGCATGCCGAGCAGGATCTCGTCGGAGACCAGGTCGCCGCGGGCCATCACTTGCTTGGCCTGCAGTCCCAGCGGCGTGCCGGCCGCCACTTCGGCGCGCAACAGATCGCCAGTGGAAATATGCGGGATGCGCAGCTTTTCCTTCAGTCGGGTCGCCTGGGTGCCTTTGCCCGAGCCGGGCGGTCCCAACAGAACCAGTCGCATCATTTGACTCCAGAGATGGAAAATCAGGGGCACTTGCCGCGCTTGTCGCGCTGCACTGCAATACACCCAGCTTACCGCATCCGGGTAATGTCCCGGCAATGTCCCGGCGATCAGGAGCCCTTCCCCCATGGCCCACGGCAACCTGCTGTATGCCCAGTCCGGCGGCGTCACCGCCGTCATCAATGCCACTGCCTCGGCGGTCATTGCCGAGGCGCGCGCGCGCAAGGTCAAGGTCCTGGCCGCGCGCAACGGGATCCTCGGCGCGCTGCGCGAGGAGCTGATCGACACCAGTCGCGAATCGGCGGCAACGATCCGCGCCCTGGCCCATACCCCGGGCGGAGCCTTCGGCTCCTGCCGATACAAGCTCAAATCCCTGGAAGCCGACCGCCCCAAATACGAGCGTCTGCTCGAGGTGCTGCGCGCCCATGACGTGCGCTACTTCCTCTACAACGGTGGCAACGATTCGGCCGACACCGCGTGGAAGGTGTCGCAGCTGGCCGAGGCGTTCGGTTATCCACTGCACTGCATCGGCGTACCGAAGACCATCGACAATGACTTGGCGGTCACCGACACCTGCCCGGGCTTCGGCTCGGCGGCCAAGTACACCGCGGTCTCGGTGCGCGAGGCAGCGCTGGACGTGGCCGCGATGGCCGACACGTCGACCAAGGTGTTCGTGTACGAAGCGATGGGCCGCCACGCCGGATGGCTTGCGGCGGCGGCCGGCCTGGCCGGCCAGTCTGCCGACGATGCGCCGCAGATCATCTTGCTACCGGAACGCCCCTATGAAGAAAGCGTATTCCTGGCCCGCGTACGCGCGGTCGTCGAACGCGTGGGTTGGTGCGTGGTGGTGGCCAGCGAAGGCATCCAGACCCCCGATGGTCGCTTCGTGGCCGACGCCGGTGGCGCCAAGGATTCATTCGGACATACGCAACTGGGCGGCGTGGCGTCTTACCTGGCCGGCAAGGTCAAGCAGGAACTCGGCTACAAGGTGCACTGGACATTGCCCGACTATCTGCAGCGATCGGCCCGGCACGTGGCCTCGCGTACGGACTGGGAACAGGCGCAGGCCGTCGGCAAGGCCGCGGTGCGTTATGCGCTGGAAGGTCGCAACGCGGTGATGCCGGTGATCGTGCGCACCAGCGACGCGCCCTATCGCTGGAAGATCGAACCCGCACCGTTGGCAAAGGTCGCCAACCACGAAAAGAAGATGCCGGCCGGCTTCATCCGCAAGGATGGCTACGGCATCACCGAGCGCGCGCGTCGTTACCTGCAGCCACTGATCCGCGGGGAAGCGCCGTTGCCCTACGGCACCGACGGGCTGCCCAAGTACGTGACCCTGAAGAACGTGGCAGTGAAGCAGAAACTGGACGCCTGGGAGGGCTGATGATGCGGCCCCGCCGGGGCCCGCGTGGCGTGGCGGCAGTGGCAGCGGCGGTGAACCCGCTCCCGCCCCACATGATGCAGTGCATCTGGCACACAGACTCACTGCACGCTAGGATCGCCCGCCAGCGCGCCGAACCGGTGCCGCGGCTACAGGGGACAACACGTGCAGGGATCGCGATCGGCGCCGGTAACGGCGGCAGGGCTGTGCGTAGCATTCGTGTTGGCTCCTGGCCTGGCCTTCGGGACGCAGACGCCGTCTTCTACTGAAACACTGCCGGTCGAGGTCTCCACAGCCGAGCCTTCCGGGCCGATGTCAGGGCAGCTGCCGATCGCCGTGGCCGTGCCTGCACAACTTCCGTCTGCATCCACGTCTTCCACACCCAACACACTGCTCGCGATACCTGCCGGAACACCGGTGGAGATCGAGATCATGGAAGAAATCAGTTCCGCCTCCCGCCAACGCGGCGACGCTTTCCCGATCCGACTCGCCGCGCCGCTGGTGATCGATGGCGTGCAGCGCCTACCCGCTGGCCTGGCCGGCGTTGGCCAAGTGGTGCACGCCGCAGGACCCCGCGCCGGTGGCGGTGCCGGCGAATTGCTCGTCGCGGCACGCTGGTTGCGCTCGGACTCGCACTGCATTCCCTTGCGTGGCTTCAGCCTGGGCGGCAGCGGCAAGAACGCCCAGGGGCTTGCGGTCGGCCTGGGCCTGGCGCTCGGCCTGCCCGGTCTGCTGGTGCGCGGCCGCGACATTGTCATTCCCGCCGGCACGCACGGCAGCGCGCGACTGCGTACCGAATTCGATCCCGTGTCTTCCGTCGTACCCACCAACCCACCCACTGAAAAGGACAGCGACCCATGCGCCATCGTTTGACTCTCGCCTCTTTGTTGATCGCCTTTGCCGCCAGTGGCAGTTTTGCCGCCCAAGCGGCCGACTCGACCGGCACCGAGGCCTCGACCGTTGCCAGCGCCGATGCCACCGCCAATGCGATCCAGGCTGCGCCGGCAGACAAGGCTCAGATCGTGTTCTTCCGCCCGTCGAAGTTCGTCGGCGGCGCGTTCGGCTTCAAGGTGCGCGAAGGTGACAACGAGTTGGGCAAACTGCGCAGCGGCAAGTATTTCGTCTCGCTGGTCGACCCTGGCCATCACCAATACACCGTGCACTCCGAGGCCAAGGACGTGCTGGACCTGGAGGTCGAGGCCGGCGAAACCTATTTCGTGATGGGCAGCATGAACATGGGCGTGTTGAGCGGTCGTCCCAATCTTGCACCCTCGGACGAAGCCACCTTCTCCGGCATGGCCAGCAAGCTCGATCGCGTCGAATAAGCAACCGATCATGCGATCAAGCACGACGTGCCGGGTCCCGGCACGTCGATTGCTTCAGTGCAGTCGATGCAACACCGGTGACGGCACGCCAGCGCCGCCGCAGCGCCTGTCAATCGCAGGCCTTGCCCTCGACCTGCATCTGCGCCGCATACAGCGGCACCTGGGCGACCTGGCCGCTGGCCGCTTTTTTCTTCGCTTCTTCCAGGTAGATGCGCGACTGTCCCTGTCCGTCGAGCGCCGGCGGCTGGTTGTCGGCAGGCTTGCGCCAGACTTTCACCACGGCTTGCTGGCTCGCGCAACCGGCATGGGGCACGCGAATGATGTCGTTGAGTTTCCAACCGGCCGCCTCGCTCGGCGCTGCCTTGGCGTAATCGACGAAACGTGAGCGCGGCTGGCAGGTCGGATTGCTTCGCACCACCGAGAAGCGGTAGGGCTCGGCAGCCTGGCCGGTAAACACGCCTTCCAGCCTGGCACAGGCTTCCGGAATCTGGCGCAGCGTATGCACTGCCCCCACGGCCTGCGGGGCACCAACGGCACGTTGCAGCTCGGGTGCGGGATCGGCGGCCAGCACCGGCAAAGCGACGGCCAACAGGCCACCGCACAACAGCAGTCTCGACTTCATGGGCTCGCTCGGTGTCGGAAAGTGGGCAGGCTGTCACGTTGCCACTGAACACCGCGACAAAGGCCAAAGGGCTGCTGCCATTGCCTCCAGAGGCCCTCTGCGTGGGGCTGCGGCCACTTTGCGGCACCGCGTCTGGCGGCATTGGCGACCGGCGGGCATACTCGAAACCGATCCAGGGCAGTTCGAACATCGCGACGTGCGCTTGCGGCCGAGCGGCCTACAACGTTCCGTGGTTTCCGCTTACCGATCGATCCGCACCCTCCTGTGTTCGTCCCGCACCGGGCGACATCACATCCTTGGGAGGGGTCATGCTGGAACAATATGGGTTGGCGCTAGCGTTGGGCTGTGCGCTGCTGGCAATACTTTACGGCATCGTGTCCGCACGCTGGATCCTGGCGCAGCCTTCGGGCAACGCGCGCATGCAGGAGATCGCAGCAGCCATCCAGGAGGGGGCACGCGCCTACCTCAATCGGCAATACCTCACCATCGGCATCGTCGGCGCCGTGTTGTTCGTGCTGGTGGGCGTGTTCCTGAGCTGGTACACCGCGCTGGGGTTTGCGATCGGCGCCGTGTTGTCGGGCCTGGCCGGATACATCGGCATGAACGTGTCGGTGCGAGCCAACGTGCGCACGGCAGAAGCGGCGCGACACGGCTTGGGCAAGGCCATGGATGTCGCCTTCCGCGGCGGCGCCATTACCGGAATGCTGGTAGTCGGGCTCGGCCTGTTGGGCGTGGCCGGCTACTACGCATTGCTGCAGCGCCTGGGTTTGCCGCTGGAGGCCAACCTGCACGCGTTGGTAGGGCTGGCGTTTGGCTCATCGCTGATCTCGATCTTCGCGCGGCTGGGCGGCGGCATCTTCACCAAAGGGGCTGATGTCGGCGCCGACCTGGTGGGCAAGGTAGAGGCCGGCATCCCCGAGGACGACCCGCGCAATCCGGCGGTGATCGCTGACAACGTGGGCGACAACGTGGGCGATTGCGCCGGCATGGCGGCGGACCTGTTCGAGACCTACGCGGTGACGGTGATTGCCACGATGCTGCTGGGCGGCTTGCTGATCAACGAGGTCGGCCCGCATGCGGTGCTTTATCCGCTGGTGCTCGGCGGCGCCTCGATCATCGCATCGATCATCGGTGCGACCTTCGTCAAGACCAAGCCGGGTGGCTCGATCATGGGTGCGCTCTACAAGGGCGTGATCGTTTCCGGCGTGCTGGCTGCGATCGCATTCTGGCCAATCACCCAGGCGCTGATGGGCGAGAACCAGCACGGGGCCAACGCCATCTATATTTGCGCGCTGATCGGCCTCGTGCTGACCGGCCTGATCGTCTGGATCACCGAGTACTACACCGGCACGAACTACAAGCCGGTGCAGCACGTGGCGGCGGCCAGCACGACCGGTCACGGCACCAACATCATCGCCGGGCTTGGCGTCTCCATGAAATCCACGGCACTGCCGGTGGTGGCCGTATGCGCGGCGATCTGGGGCGCGTTTCACTTCGGCGGGTTGTATGGCATCGCCATCGCGGCTACGGCCATGCTGTCGATGGCCGGCATGATCGTGGCCTTGGATGCCTACGGCCCGATCACCGACAACGCCGGCGGCATCGCCGAAATGGCCGAACTGCCGCCGGAAGTGCGGGCGGTGACCGATCCGCTGGATGCGGTGGGCAACACCACCAAGGCGGTGACCAAAGGTTATGCGATCGGCTCGGCCGCACTGGCGGCACTGGTGCTGTTTGCCGACTACACGCACAACCTGCAGGCCGCCCACCCGACCGAGGTCTTCGCGTTCGATCTGTCGGACCACACCGTGATCATCGGCTTGTTGCTGGGCGGCCTGATCCCCTACCTGTTTGGCGCAATGGCCATGGAAGCGGTGGGCCGCGCGGCCGGGGCAGTGGTGGAAGAAGTGCGTCGCCAGTTCCGCGAGATCCCCGGCATCATGGAAGGCACGGCAAAGCCGCAGTACCACCGCGCGGTGGATATGCTGACCCGGTCGGCCATCAAGGAAATGATCGTGCCGTCGCTGTTGCCGGTGTTGGTGCCCGTTGTGGTCGGCCTGTTGCTGGGCCCACGCGCCTTGGGTGGCCTGCTGATCGGCACGATCGTCACCGGCCTGTTCGTGGCGATTTCCATGACCACCGGCGGCGGCGCCTGGGACAACGCGAAGAAATACATCGAAGACGGCCACCATGGCGGCAAGGGCAGCGAAGCCCACAAGGCGGCGGTGACCGGCGATACCGTCGGCGATCCCTATAAGGACACCGCAGGTCCGGCGATCAATCCTTTGATCAAGATCATCAATATCGTGGCATTGCTGATGGTGCCCCTGCTGTAACGCTTACCTGTCCGCATCGACCGGCCCCGCGCAGCATCGCTCGCGGGGCCGGTTGCCTTACAGGCAGTCGATCAGGCTGTCGTAAATCGGCGCCCCGCCATGCGGCATCGGCTCGAACAGCGGGGCAGGCCCCGCCAGCGCAACAATCATTTCCTGGCGTGTCAGGCCACGCGACAATCCGATCGGGCAGGCCCAGGCACGGGTGTCCGTGCGCAAGTGCCCGGTAGCCGGCTCCACCGACAGTTCGCTGGCTGCAAAAGTCCACAGGCACCGCTTCATCATCCCGGTGGCTGCGTTCACAGAACACCGCAGTCGGAGCGGCTGGTAATCGCTGTAGTCGCCCTCGCAAAAGGTGTCTCCGCATATCTGGTCGAAGTCGCGGGCGAGCCGCCGCTCGAGATCGTGGGAGGCCTCCCAGCCCTCGCCAGCCGCAGGGTAATCGGCCGCATCCACATAGCGAGCCTTGGCCGGCGCCTGGGCTGATGCACTGCCAGCCAGGGGCAGGACCATCGCCAGCAGGCCAGCCGCACCCGCCGCGGCGGTCCATTTTCTGCCCCGGATTCCGGGGGGCGGCGTCCTGATCGTTTTCATGCGCGCTCCTGCGCTGTGGAAGAAACCCATCCTCGTCGAGGGCCTTGCGAGCCGGTATCGGCAGGCTGCCCGGCGCCAACGCCACGTCCAGCGCTACGAGGGGTCGGCAAACCCCTCTTCGCTGCAGCGCAACAGCCGAAGGCGTAGAATTCGCGCCCTCATCAAGCACAACCGCCTCGGAGCACGCATGGGCCTGGAACTGGTCACCGCCGGCAAGAACCTGCCGGAAGAAATCAACGTCGTCATCGAGATCCCGAAGGACTCCGAGCCGGTCAAATACGAAGTCGACAAGGCCAGCGGCGCGATCTTCGTTGACCGCATTCTGTCCACCCCGTTGCGTTACCCCTGCAACTACGGGTACGTGCCCAACACCTTGTGCGGCGACGGTGACCCCGCCGACGTGCTGGTCGTGCTGCCGCTGCCGCTGGTGCCGGGCTCGGTCGTGCGCTGCCGCCCGGTCGGCGTACTGCGGATGAGCGACGAGGCAGGCAGCGACGAGAAGATCCTCGCCGTACCGGTCGACAAGATCTTCTCCGGCTATGCGCACATCGAAGATATCGGCCAGGTGTCCAGCCATTGGCTGGAGCGCATCGGCCACTTCTTCGAGCACTACAAGGACCTGGAAAAGGGCAAGTGGGTCAAGCTGGACGGCTGGGGCGGCGCCACCGAGGCCAAGCAGATCCTGCTCGACGCCGTGGCCAGCTACGCGTCCGACAACGCCTGAACAGGCGATCCGGCGGGGGTGCATGCCCCCGCACGGAGATGGGGTTCACGTTTCGAAGGTGACCGCGGTGCCCCGCGGCGCGGCTTGCAGTACATTGAACGCACTCGGAGCCGCGTCTCTCACCGGCTCCTTCCTGGTTGTATCAGGCGTCATTGGGGAAGTGCCTTGCGTATTTTGTTTGTCGGCGACGAAGCCAGTCTGCCGTCGGACCTGGTCGATTATCTGAGCGACCTGGGCGACGAGTTCCAGGTGCAGCAAGTGTCGGACGGGAACTCGGCCATCGCCACTGCCGCACAGTCGCCAATCGACGTGGTCATCGTGGCGCCGGTACTGCCCGACCTCACCGCGGCCACGCTGCTGGGCCAGATCCGCACCTTGCGTCCGGAGACCATCCGCATCGCGTTGATCTCCGCCGATGACGGCCAGCGCTCGCCGCCGGCCCGCATCCTGGGTATCGCGCATCGGTTCCTGCCGTTGCCGCTGGCACCGGAAGTGCTGCTGGAGGCGGTCACCAGCCTCGAAGAACTGCGCGAGCTGCTCGACAACCCGCGCCTGCGCTCGGCGATCGGGCGAATCGAGAAACTGCCCTCCCCGCCGCATCTGTACATGAAGCTGATGCACGCGCTGGAAGAAGACGAAGACACCGACGCTGGCGACATCGCCAAGTTGGTCGCTGCCGATCCGGCGATCGCGGCGAAGGTATTGCAGTTGTGCAATTCGGCGTTCTTCTCAGGTGGCCGCACGATCACTGATCTGCGCGCCGCGGTGACTCGCCTGGGCGTGGCCACGCTGCGCGACCTGGTGTTGGCCAGCGAAGTATTCGCCGTGCAGAACCTGTCGGTGGCCGAACGAAATGCGCTGCAACGCCGCGCGTTGATGTCTTCGCGGCTGGCCGCCAAGATGTTGCCGGCTTCCAGCGCCGAACTCGGCGCCACCGCGGCGTTGTTGGCCGATATTGGCCTGCTGCTGCCCGGGGTTCGCAACGAGCGTGATGCCGACGCGGTGGCAGACGAGCGTCCCGGTCATACCGAGGCCGGCGCATATCTGCTGGGTTTGTGGGGTTTGCCGATGCCGATCATCGAGGCGGTGGCCTTCCAGCGCACGCCGCAGCGGTCGAGCACGCGCAGTTTCTGGGTCACCGGTGCGGTGCATGTCGCCACGGCATTGGCTGCCGGTGATCCGGTGGACGAGGTTTACCTGGCCAAGGTGGGCATGCAGGCGCGTCTGTCGGGATGGCGCGATCAGGCTGAGACGTTGACTGGGTTGGCAGCAGAGGCTTGAGGGTCTTGCTGACGCTTTTGCATGGGGCCTGCGCAAGCGGGCCTTTTTTTGGTCTTCTTGTTGGTGTTCTGCCTTTTCCTGGGTGTTTGTGATCGCGGCTTGCGAGTTGGGTTTTTTGTTGTTGGCGCGGTGGGTGTTTGGCGGTTGGTTTTGGTGGCTTACGGTGTGGGCCCCGCCCTGTCGGGATGGTGGGTCGCGGTTCGAGCGGCCATCCATGGCCGCACTCACCGCACGTGGGCCATCCATGGCCCACTGACCCACCACCCCGACAGGACGGCGCAAGGCGCGTGGTTGTTACGGCTTCGATCAAGACGCGCCGGG
>DASWQJ010000175.1:0-6720 GCA_036403795.1 Stenotrophomonas sp. | reverse complement strand
AGCACTGGGAGTACAGGCCGTTCCAGTACTGAGTGATCGCCAAGTCGTTACGAACGGCACCCTCTTCCTGCCATTGCAGGACCGGCAGGCAATTCGCCGCGATCGGCGACAGAACCTTCAGAGCCTCCCTGTAATCCTTCTCGTCGTAGAGGCGTTGGAAGGCGCTACGGGTGAGGTCCAGTTCGTCTCGACTGCATCCGTCTTTCACCCTCGCGTAGGAGCCTTCGAAGCCGGCGTTGTAGCCGCAGAAACCGCTGCATTCGGCCGGGGTTTCTGCTGTCACTTCGATAGCGTCCGGAGTGCCCCCCAGCTTCACGATGCAGGGGGAACCATCGTTGTTGTCTTTAACGACTCCGCGGCCGCCGTGAAGTGTTCCGTCGAGCGCGCAGACGTTCTCACCTACGATGCTATCCAACCAGAACCTCAATTCACCGGCTTGCTCTTTGACCAGTAGATGCCCCCAGCCCTTGTTTGTGGCGTACTCGCCCGGTTGCACTGGAAGGGACTCCCCGGCTTCGGGAACGACGGTGGACGAGCCGCCATTCATTGACAGTGCGGATGCCGAGCCGTTTCGTATCGGCGCCGAAAAGGCTGCATAGGCGATCACGACCATAGCCGCGCAAGCAAATCCCCCGATCCGATAGCCAATTTTCCTTGTCATATAACCTCCGTGAACTTGCCTCACGGAAGTCTAGTCAAGGATGGCGGCGTCTCCCGCCCTCCAAGCATGGGAAATTTCCCGCATATGGCCGAACGGAGCGCCCAGCTGCTGTCGTACCCCAGGCTACTTATCCAGAAACGCCACCAGCGCAGGAATCGTCTGCTGCGGCGCTTCCTCCATCAACCAGTGCCCGGAGCCCTGGACAATGACGCCCTCCACGTCCGTATCCACCAGTCGAGCCTGGTCGATCAAGAACTGCCCGCCGGCCTTCTCGCCTGACAGCACCAGCATCGGCATATGCAGCGGTGTTTTCGCAAAACCCGCGAAGTCCTTCGCATCTTGCTCGAAGCTCTTGAAGTATTCGAAGCCGGCGCGCATTCCGCCCGGCCTTGCATACTCGGCGGCGTAGAACTGGCGGTCTGCTTCGGGAACCGAGTGGTTGCGATCAGCCGCAAAGTCGTTCCAGAAATGCTCGAAATAGGTGCGCTCGCGGCCATCGACCAGCTTCAGCGGCGTTTCGCCGTAGAAATGAAAATGCCACAGGTCACGCAGCAACCACACGTGGGTCCAGTCGCCCACGCCCGGCAGGAACGCATCCATCAATACGATGCTGTCCACTTCGTCCGGATATTGCGCGGCATAGGCGTAGGCGACCATCAGGCCGATGTCGTGGCCCACGATCTTGACCTTGCGGTAGCCGAGCGATTTGACCAGCGCGTGTATGTCCTGCGCGAGGGTCTTCTTGTCGTAGCCGCTCTCTGGCTTGGACGAGGAACCGGCGCCGCGCAGGTCGGGCGCGATCACGACGTGGCGATCGGCCAATTGCGGCATCAGCGGACGCCACATGTGGCTGGTCTCTGCGTAGCCGTGCAGCAGCACCACCGGTGATGCATCGCCTTGCCCAGCCTGCAGGTAGTGCAAGGTCACGCCGTTGACCGTGGCGGTGTGGTCCTGGATGGCGTCGCGGGCGGCGGTAGCGGCGCGCGCAGGGGACTGCATGGCCGAGAAGATCAGCAACGCGGCGGCGATGCATTGCAGGGGTCGAAGCAGGAGGTTCATGACGGAGTCCTTAAGGGCGGCGGTGGGTAGTCCAGCTGCCACGTGGCAGTCGCGATCGATGGCTGGGACGACAATGCGTGTACGTGCCCCGCGCGACTGGGTGAGCGCGAACGAGGGCTACTACACGGCGGGGCACCCCGGTGCCCGTGAGGCCAGCATCGGACCTGAGCTACGCGCCGTCGTGGCGTGTTTCGGTTCATGGCCGCTCCCCCGTTTGGGGGAGAGCGGGCGGATTACGGATTCGCGTGGGGGAGTTGTTCGGACGCGGGGCCAAGTCCACGGAAAGTGAACCTGACCCCGTTTTGCTTTGGGGGGCTACTTCACTTCGTTGAAGACGTACTCGTGTTGGCCGTCGCGCACTACGAGGGCGCGTGTGCCGTCGCGGCCTGCGCGTACGAAGGGGAAGCCGGCTGCGGCTGGGTCGATCGTGACGAACGCGACGCTGCCGTCGGTCTGCGGTTGGGTCGCGACGGCAGAAGTAAATGCGCCCACGTCGAACGTGGCTTGGCCGTCCTTGCGCTCGACGACCAGCTCGCCGAGTGCATCGTTGTGGTAACGCGGGGCGAGACTGGCGATTGCCTGGGGGTCGGCGGGCCACTGCAACAGCTTGCGCTGGGCATCGAAGGCTTGGCGGTTGGCCTTGGCAGTCGCCGCCGCGGTGGCTTGCGCCTGCGGTTCGCCGTCGAACATCAGCTCCATCAGGCGGCGCTTGAACGGGCCGCGCAGGTAAACGCCTTCGTCGGCGTTGGTCAGGATGACGGCGCCCACCTTCTGGTCCGGCCACCACATCATGTTGGAGTGGAAACCACCCATGTCGCCGCCGTGGTCTATCACGGTGACGCCTTCGCTGCGGTCCAGCATCAGGGCCATGGCGTAGTCGCGATCGGCCCCGAGCGAGATCTGCGGTTCGCGGCGTTGCATGAGGGCGGCCTCGCCGATATAGCGGCTGCCGTCGGGTAGCACGCCGTGGTCAATCTCCATCTGCACGTATTTGAGCAGGTCGTTGACCGTGCCCCATGCGGCACCGGCGGGCCGCGAGGCCACGATGGTGTCGTTCAATCCCATGTCCATGACCTGCACGTGGTGGTCAATGTCGTAGCCATGCGGGGTTGCGTAGTTGCCGGTCTGTGCCTTGGCGTAGTCGAAGGTCGTATTACGCATGCCCAGCGGATCGAAGACCAGCGTTTGCATGGCGCGGTCATAACCTTCGCCCAACTCGGTGCCCGGATAGTCGACCTGGCCGCCGATGTAGCCGGCCGCGGCGGCCATGGGGTTTGAATATTGGAACAATTCACCGAAGCCGCTGGTCGGCTGCATGGTGCCGAGCACGGACATCACGGTCTCCGGGCTCTGTTTCTCGCCTTCGAACAACCACTCGTAGTCCTGGCGCGGCACGCCGGTGCAGGCGCAGATCAAGTTCTTGACCAGGACCTTGTCGGTGGTGGCGGCATCGCCCAGTTTGAAGGCGGGATAGACGTCCTCGGCGCGTGAATTCCAGTCGAGTTTGCCGGCATCGACCAGCTTGGCCAGCATGAGCGTGGTGAGCGCCTTGGTGTTGGAGGCGATCATGAAGCGGGTATCACCATCCACCGGCGTGGACTTGCCCAACTCGCGCACGCCAAAGCCGCGCGACATCACCACTTTGCCATCCTGCACGATGCCGATGGCCACTCCCGGCACGTCGAACTCCTTGCGCATGGTGTCGACGAAATCGGCGACCTGTTCCAGTCGCTGCTCGTCGAGCTTATGTGCGGTACGGCCAGCGAAATTTTCGCGCTGGTAGCCGGCCGGCTGCAGGCGCTGGAACAACTTGCCCGTTTGCGAGGCGCGCTTCTCGGCAATGGCCTGGTCCAGGTCCACCACGACTACCGTCCACGACTTGCCATCAAAATAGGCCAGTGCCTGCACCACGCGCTTGGCATTGGCGGCGACGTCGTAGTCGTAGAAGCGGCGCCGCTTCCAGCCATCGCGCGGCGCGTCAGTGGCCACCAGTGGCTTGGGCGACAGGCCCAGCAAGGCCCAGGCCTCGGCGACCGCCGCATCGGGGTCGTTGCCCGTGGCATCGAAGATCGCCACGCGCGAGCCGTCGGCCTCGGGCGGGGTCACCACCACGGCATTGCCCTTGGCCTGCTTGGCCCAGCCATCGGGTAGCAGGAAGGTGGTGCCGCGCGGGGTGGCGGAGGGTTTCTCCGCCGCGGCAGCCTTGGGCGCGGCCTGGGCGGCGACGGGCGGGGTGATGGCGGCGAACACGAACAGGGACAATGCCGCGGCGAGCGCGGCCTTCATCGGTCGGTGCATGACAACCCCTTGCAGTATGGGCCGGGGGCGGGACGCGCCCGGCGACTTTCAGGCAGCTAACGATAGCGGATGCAGCGGGCGGCCATCGGGGTCATTCCCTGGGTGGCACGCCGCTTTACTGAGGTCCACCGCCCAGCACGGGCGTGTATTCGAACACTGCAATGACAAACAGCACGAAGTAAATCGATGCGTTGAGGGTCTGGGTGCGGATTCTCTTCGACATGATGCCAATCACGGCCACCGGGAAGGCAGCCACGGCCACGATGTTGTTGAACGGCCCCATGCCGAGCACGTACGCCCAGCCACCCTTGAGCCAGGCATCGGCGACATCGGCCACGTTGGCGACCACCAGCGCGGTAAAAAACCAGCGCCGGTTGCGCATGAAGTATTCCGGGTAGCGCTTGATGGCGTCCCAATTGCGAGGCACCAGGATGACTGCCAGCACGTACAACGCCACCGAATAGAGAATGATGAAAAGGTAGCGCCAGATCGTCCAGATGCCGACCAGCGCCAGCAGCCGGAACTGGAACCACCAGAAATTGATCATCCAGAAGAACACGCAGGTGGACCACAGCGCGACCAGTGGGCTGAAGATCTCGGGGTGATCGTCGTCGTTGGCGCGATCCACCGCGTCCACCACGCCCGACAACAGGTGGGTGATCGCCAGGCCGATGATGATGGAGATCAGCACCATGACGTGCTGGAACTGGTCGTTCACGGCGTCTTCCTCGGGCTGGGTCCGGGCAGGGGGAGTATGGGGCAACGGCGCGGCGCCGTTTCCTGGGGCCCTCGAAGGGGGCAGCCACCGCCCCAGTAACCCCGCGTTTCCACATCAAGCGCTAGAATGCGCGCCCCGGATCACCCGGGCTGAAGACCGAGCGACCTTGCGATGATCAACAACGACGTGCTGCGCAGCATCCGATTCATGCTGGACCTCAGCGATGCCAAGGTGGTGGAGATCACGCGCCTGGTCGATCCGGAATTCCCGCTCGACAAGGCCGACGTGCCGGCGCTGCTGAAGAAAGATGAAGAAGCCGGCGCCGTGGCGTGCAGCGACCGGATACTGGCGCATTTTCTCGATGGCCTGATCATTTACTGCCGCGGCCGCGACGAAACCCAGCCGCAGCGCCCGGTAGAGTCGCGCATCACCAACAACCTCGTGCTCAAGAAACTGCGCGTGGCCTTCGAGCTCAAGGACGTGGACATGCACGAAACCATGCAGGCCGCCGGCTTTCCGTTGACCAAGCCTGAGATGACCGCCCTGTTCCGCCAACCGGGGCACAAACACTACCGGCCCTGCGGCGACCAGATCCTGCGCAACTTCCTGAAAGGCCTGACGCTGCGCTTCCGATAACGGGGTCAGGTTCACTTTGTGGTTTCGCGCCGCGCTCGCTGGATGCCCGGCGAGTCGTGGACTTGAGCATCCCAGGTGACAGGGCAGGGCGTAAAAGTGAACCTGACCCCGTTTTACCGCTCGTCCGGGTCATACCAAAACGGGATGGTGTAGCGACGTTCGCGCTGCGTGCCCTCTGCCTGGCCACCTGCGTTCCACACCAGCCGCAGGTCGTGCCGGCCGGCGGGCTTGCCTTGTAGATCCAGGTAGCCGGCCAGTCCCCGCATGCCCAGGTCGCGTCGCTCCAACGGCAGGAAGTCGCCCAGTGCGACCGGCGCGCCATCCAGGGTCACCGTCCACATCGAGGCCAGGCACGCGGTGGCATCGCGCGCGGCCGCCGGGCCCTGCGCGAGGTTGCGACCTTCCTTCAGCCCTCGGCATGACTTACGCGCGAGCGGGTTGTCCTGACTGGGGCGATGGGGAATGAACAGTCGCAGCTGCCGCTTGTCGATTCGGTCGGATGGAATCATGGGGTAACGCAGGATCGCATCCGCCGGGCCACGCATCGATTCGTAATGCGCGCTGAGCATGCCCTGTTCGACGGCGGCGGTGGTGATCACCTGGTAGCGGTTGACCAGCGAAAAGCTGAGCGCGCTGGACACCTGCAGCACGCCGACCAGCAGCGCCACCACCGGCACCACGAAATACACCGCCGTGAACCCGCGATTGCCCAGATTGCTTTGCAAGGTAAATTGCACCGGTGCGATCAGTCGCTGCGGCACGACCGCCGTGTACGCGTGCAACAGCGCCTGCACCACGCGGTGCAAACCCTGCGTCGACTGTCCACGCGCTTCACGGTAGGCCACCAGTCTGTCCAGCACCACCACCGCGCCGCCGGCGGCCATGAAGCCCAGGTACAACACCGCAAAAACGATGATCGTGGCCTTCTCGCTGTCGTGGAACAGCAGGCCCACCAATGCCGCCGGAATGATGAACATCAGCCCCAGCAGTCCGGTCCACACGATCGCGAGTGCGACGAGGATAGTGACCGCAAACAACATCGAAGCCGTGCGGTCTACGCGGTCGATCACCTCGCCCAGGTCGCCAATCATGCGGCGATAGAAGGCGCGGCTGGCCGGGCCCATCATCGGCAGGCGGTCCCAGTGGATGCCGTCGGGGAAGCTGGTCTTCAAGCCGACCAGCGCCAGCCAGTAGGCACGGATCGCCAGATGGGTGACCAAGGCGAAGCCCAGCGAATAGCACAGGCCTACTGCCACCGCGAAGCCGAACTGCAGGCCGTAGTCGAGCACGCCCTCGACATGGATCTCGGCGCCAACCCAGGCATCGAACAAGCGCGAGGGGAGGGTGA
>DASWQJ010000174.1:0-76819 GCA_036403795.1 Stenotrophomonas sp. | reverse complement strand
CCCCGTTGTTGGACAAGACCATGCCCGGCTTCGGCGAGTTGTTCAGGGCGGTGAGCGTCGAGGAAATCGGTACGTCGTCGCTGCAGTCGCGCGCTTTCGCCGGATTGGCCAACGGAAGCTTTCTGTTCGCCTTGCCGGGCTCCACGTCGGCCTGCCGTACTGCCTGGGAGCGAATCATCCGCGACCAGCTCGACAGTCGGACCCGCCCGTGCAATCTCGCCACACTGCGACCACGCCTTCGCGAATAACCTGCACTGCCTTTCCCGGGGTTTGCCCATGCCGCTCAAGCGAAAGCAATACAAGCAACTGCTCAAGCCCTTGCAACTGGAACTGGTGACGATGGCCCGCTGGTTGCAACACACCGGACAGCGCGCGCTGGTGGTGTTCGAGGGGCGCGATACCGCCGGCAAGGGCGGCGCCATCCAGGCAATCGCCGAGCATCTCAACCCACGACAATGCCGGGTGGTCGCCTTGCCCAAGCCCAACGACCGCGAGGCCACGCAGTGGTATTTCCAGCGTTACGTGGCGCACCTGCCGGCGGCCGGTGAACTGGTGCTGATGGATCGCAGTTGGTACAACCGCGCCGGCGTCGAGCACGTGATGGGCTATTGCAGCGAGGCGCAGTACACCGATTTCCTGCGGCAAGCACCCCGCTTCGAGCAACTGCTGGTAGAGGACGGCGTCCTGCTTTTCAAATATTGGCTGACGGTAGACCAAGAGGAACAGGAGGAACGCTTCGCCGAGCGTCATGCCGATCCCCTCAAGGGCTGGAAGCTTTCCGCCGTCGACCTGCAATCGCGCGAGGCCTACGCCCACTACACCAGGGCGCGGGAAACGATGCTCCAGGCCACGCACACCGAATGGGCGCCATGGACGCTGGTGGACTTCAATGACCAAAAGCGCGGGCGGCTGACCCTGGTCCGCGACCTGCTGGATCGCCTGCCCGATACGCGCGTGCCCGAGGACGATCTCCCGCTGCCACCGTTGAAGGGCAAAATGCACCGCGAGAAGTTCAACGTGCTGCGGCCGATCGCGCCGTACCCGACGGACGACTAAGCGGTTACGCCTGCTCGGTGGCTGCGACGCGGGCTTCGATGCGCACCGCTTCCACCATCAGCTCCGACAGCAAACCGTCGACTACCTGCTGGAACGCGGGCCAGAGCGACTGCGCGGCTTCGACCTGGGCGATGTCATCTCCGGCGCCATTCTGGAGCGCCAGGCATTTGGACCGCAAATGGGCTTCCAGCGTGGTGCCCCCGACCAGCACGACCGCACTCGCCGATCGCAGCCAATCGTCCAGCAACTGAGCGTATTCGCGGGCCTGGGCGTAGGCGACATCGACCTGATCCAGGTCGGCACGCGGGTTCCACGCCAACCGGTGCACACGCCACGCCTGCTCGCGCAGGTGCAGCGCGGTGGGCATCAGTGCGAACAGCGTCTCCAGGCGATCCCACTGGGCCTGCAGCGCAGGCTGGCGGCTCGGATCGGCTGACGCAACCGCCCATTGCAGCCGGCGGGCCTGCAGCGCGGCAACGTCGGCCAGCACCGGCTGACCCGGATCGGCCTGCAACAGAAAGGCTTCGGCACGCAGTGCCGCCAAATCGGGTACCGCGGCGCCGGGAAGTGGGACGCCCTGCTCAAGCAGGCAGATGGCCAGCTCCAGGTGGCGCCGGCGGTGCCGGCGTTGGACCTCCAGCGCCCGGGCCTGCCGCCACGCGTCAGATTTCGACCGCAAGCGCGTCAATACCTCGTCGATTTCCATGTCCCGCCAAGGCAGGCGTGCGGCCATCGAGGGGTCGAAATGCGCCAGGCTGGGCAGATGCTCCGGGCGGGCGGGCGCCCTGCCCTCGATCGGCGCACCATCATCCAGGGCCTCAAGAAGTTCCAAGTCGGACCAGCGTGCGCCGCCACGCACGCCGGACCATTGCCGTCGCCACATCGCCAGCAACAGCAGCGCCGCCACCCCAGCGGTCACTGCGGTTCCCCATGCCGGCGTCAGCGCCGCGGCCGCAAGGGCCACGATCGCCACGGCGACCAATGCCGACACCACGACCCAAGGGCCCATCGCGCCAGGCGATGACTGCCAGTGTTGTCCGGATATCGCCATTGTCTTCCCCTGTCCCGGTTGCCTGTTGAGTCGGTTATCGGCTCGGCCACGACAGGCTTGGGGGGCAATGGCGGAAAGCGATTAGCCGGTCACGAAACCGGTCGCCACCTCATCTGTCCATCCGGTCCTGTCGACCCTGCTGACCTGCGCCAGCGAGGGGCCTTGCCAGAGCAACCGGCCGAACGTATCGAGGGCCTCGGCCTCGCCACTGGCGATGACCTCGACGTCGCCGTCGCTCCGGTTGCAGGCAGAACCATGCAAATTCAGTGCCAGTGCCTGGCTTCGTGCCCAGGCCCGGAACCCGACCCCCTGGACTCGCCCATTCACCTGGAAACGCGCCTGCGCCATGGTTCAGCCGACCTTGCCGCCGGCCTCGGCGATGGCCGCTTCGATGTCGTGTGCCTGCACCGGGCCGAGGAATTGCTTGACCACTTTGCCGTCGGGACCGATCAGGTAGCTCATCGGCAGACCGCGCGGTACCGCGAAATCCTGGGGCGGTTGGTAGGTGTCCACGATGGCGATGGGATAGGCGACCGGATGGGCCTTCAAGAAAGCCTGCATTTCGGCCACTTCGATGTCCTCATAGGCCAGCCCGACCACCTCTACGTTGTTGCGCATGGCATGCAATGCCGACAGTTCAGGCATCTCCTTCAGGCAGGGCGCGCACCAGGTTGCCCAGAAATTCACCACGACCCACTTGCCACGATGCGCGGCCAGGTCATAGGCCTCGCCGGTAACCGTGGGCAGCTGCAGGCTGGGATGCTCTGCGGTCTGTTCACGCACCGCGGCCGCTGGCTTGGGAGGGGCTGGCGGGCTGGCGGGCTGCACCGGCTGGGCGGTCTGCGCAGTGTCCGGCCCGGAGGGTGCGGCAACCGGTTCGGGTGGGCGTTGGCAGGCAGACAGGGCCAACAGCAACGCGACGGCAGGAAGAACACGAACGCTCATGCGGGATCTCCGGGTAGGGGTCTAAAGAGGTCACCGACGCGGCGCCGGAGCATGGCGCGCAACGGCAGTCGCAATTCATCCAATGCCTGGGCAGCCATTTGACCGAGCGGATCGTCCCGGCCCGGCAAGACGCAATCGTCGACCGGGATGCGCAGCTGGCAGCGTTCGTACAGCTCCAGCATCGGCACGTCGTCCAGGTCGCGCGACAGCAGCCAGGCCCCTACTTCGTCTCGCCGAAGCAGGTGGATGCGCTCCAGCTCACACAGCAACTGCTGCAGCAACGAGTCGGTCAGCATGGGCTCAAGCGCAAGGACGTCGTCTTCATCCAGTCCGCGGCCATCGCGACGCGCCTGCTGGAAGCGGCCCAGCAGACGAAGCAGCGCGTAGAACTCATGCCCGGCCGGCAGCCGCATCCAGGCCGGTTGATACCGGAAGGCGGCAATGGAAGACGCCAGCGACGCTCCCAGCAGGATCGACACCCAGCACAGGTAGATCCATAGCAGGAAGATCGGCAGGAATGCCACGGCGCTGCCGTAGATGCGCTCGTAGGACTGGAACCCACCGAGATAGGCACCCAACGCCCAGCGCACCAACTCCAGCATCACGACGGCCAGCAGCGCACCCGGTGCGGCATGGCGCATGCGCACCGGATGGTGTGGCACGACCCGATAGATCAATACGATCGCCAGGAACTCGATCAACACCGGTGTCAGTGCGAACACCGAAGCGGCCAGCCAGCGCCCTTCGGTGGTCTGGAAAAGAGGCAAGGCGAAGAAGCGCACCGAAAGCGCCAGGCTGGCCGCTGCGACCATCGCCCCCAGCGTCAAGACGGTCCAGTACACGAGGAATCGGGTGAACTTCGGCCTGGCCGAGACCACTCGCCAAATCCGGTTGAAGGTCTGCTCGACGCTGTTGAGCGTGATCAGCAAGGACGCCACCAATGCGATTACGCCAGCGGCGGTGAGCTGGCCCGCCGCGTTGGAAGCCTGCAACAGGTAACCCTGCACCTCACTGGCCGCAGTGGGCACGAAGTTGGCGAAAATATATCCGCTGAGCTGGTCCTTCCATTCGCCAAACACCGGAAAGGCGGACAACACGCCGAACACCACGATCGCCGCCGGCACCAGGGCGAATACGGTGGTATAGGCCAGGGAACCGGCCGCCTGCAGCAGGCGGTCATCGAGGAAGCGGCGCCACAGGAAATGGCCGAAGCTCACCGTCCTCGCCCGGTCGCGCAGGCGTGCCTTCCACAGATTCAGCGTATCCCTTGGCGCCATCGGACAAGCGTACCCGATGCAAGGTGGTGCCGGCATCGTCGATACTGGCGGCTGGACGAGGCGAAAGACGGGCGGAAGATGTCGGAGATCCTGGTGCTGTACTACAGCCGTGGCGGTTCGGTGGCGCGGCTGGCGCGCCAGATCGCGCGCGGGATCGGCGAGGTACCCGGCATGGCGGCACGCCTGCGGACCGTGCCTCCGGTATCGGCGGTGACGCAACCGCTGGCGCCCGCCGTTCCCGATGAGGGCGCGCCGTATGTCGAGCCCATCGATCTGGTCGAATGCGTTGGCGTGGCGCTGGGCAGTCCGACCCGCTTTGGCAACATGGCCGCGCCGGTCAAGCATTTCCTGGATGGGCTGGGCGCCGAGTGGGCCAGCGGCACCCTGGTCGGGAAACCGGCAGCCGTCTTTACCTCGACCGCTTCGATGCACGGGGGCCAGGAGTCGACCCTGCTGACGATGCAGGTGCCCCTGCTTCACCATGGCTGCGTGATCGTGGGCATCCCTTTCACCGAGCCCGGGTTGAGCCATACGCGCAGCGGCGGCACGCCCTACGGCGCCAGCCACGTCGCCGGCACCGGCGACGACCCGCAGCCGACCGATGATGAAATCCAGTTGGCGCGCGCCCTCGGGCGGCGGCTGGCGCGGGTCGCGCAAAAGCTGGCGGCACCATGAAACTGGCCGCTCACCGGGTCGTGCTGGCGGTCGCGTTGCTCGCCATGGCGGCGGTCTATGCCCTGCTGTACCACGACGATCGCCATGCGATGGCGGCCTGGCTGGTTTTCGTCATCCCGCCGGTGTTGCTGTCGGTCGCCGTGGCGATGCCGCGCTCCCGGCGGGCGGCGTTCTGGGCCGGCGTGCTGGCCTTGTTCTGGTTCAGTCATGGGGTGATGGCGGCCTGGAGTGCACCGGGGCAACGACTGCTGCACCTGTTGGAGATTGCGTTGGCCTTGCTGGTGATCGGTGCTGCCAGCGCGCCCGGCTTGCGCGCACGGCAGCAGGCACGTCGTTCCAGCCCGTGAGCGCGCCGCCGCCGCGGGTGCTTCGGGGGGCCGGGTATCATGGTGACTTCGCGCGACCACGGTGCGCCGCGCCTCGTATTGCAGGACATCGCTATGGAAGAACTCCTGATCGTCACCACCGGTGGCACGATCGACAAGATCTACTTCGACGACAAGTCGGATTACCAGATCGGTGACCCGCAGATCGGCCAGATCCTCAAAGAACTGGGCGTGACGTTCCGGTTCACGGTCATCCCGATCATTCGCAAGGATTCGCTGCACATCACCGAAGCGGACCGCGAGCTGATCCGGGCCACGGTGGCGGCACAACCGGCGCGCCACGTGCTGATCACGCATGGCACCGACAGCATGGTGCAGACCGGCCAGGTGTTGCGATCGATTCCGGACAAGACCATCGTGATGACGGGCGCGTTGAATCCGGCGCGATTCCGCGGATCGGACGCCGAGTTCAACATTGGCTGTGCGGTAGGGGCCGTACAGAGTCTGCCGTCGGGCGTGTACATCGCGATGAACGGTCGCATCTGGGATCCCACGCAGGTGCGCAAGAACGTCGCGGCCAATCGCTTCGAGTCGATCTGAGCCGGCCCATGTCGCGCGCGACCCGGGCCACCCGTCAACTCGATGCCGCCGGCGTCTCGTACCGATTGCACGCTTATGTATTCGATGCGGATGCCGCGGGCGGAAAAGGCGTGCATGCCGCGCAGTCGCTGGGCATTCCGCCAGCACACTTATTGAAGACGCTGATGGCCTGGGTCGATGACCGGGCCGTGTGCGTGCTGGTCCCCTCCGACTGCACCTTGCAGTTGAAGAAGCTGGCCACCGCCTGCCACGGAAAATCGGCACGAATGATGGACATAACCGATGCGGAAAGACGCAGCGGTTACAAGGTGGGCGGCATCAGCCCGTTCGGCCAGCAGCGTCCCGTTCGCGTGGTGATGGCACATCAGGCCGACGCCACGGAAACCATCTTCCTCAACGCGGGCCAGCGCGGGCTGTTGCTGGAGTTGCCGGCGGTCGACGCCAGGCAGGTGTTGCAGGCCCAGCTGGCCGACATCAGCGAGTGAGGGTGGCCGCGTGGCCACGACACGACATCACGACGGAGCCACTCCTGTGGCCCCGTCGTGCCAAGCGCAACTCAGTAAGTCGCTGTGAGTGTGACGCCCGAGAACGTCGAGTACGCCTTTACGCGTATGTAGTAAGTCCCGACCGAAGGCGCGGCGATGGTGCAGGTTTCAGCGTTGCCGCCCAGATACGGCCGGCAGGCATAGGTCGTATCGGTTGGCGCGCTGCCCAGGCGCACGTACAGGTCTGCATCGCCGCTGCCACCTGCAATCTTCACCGTCAGCGTGCTGCGCCCGGCGGGTACTGCGATCGTGTAGTTCAACGACGATCCCGTACCGGCTGCCAATCCGCTGACAGGCACGCCACTGGTCAGCGTGGTACCGCCGCCACCTCCGCCGCCGCCCTTGGCCGCGGTCACCGCCGCGTTGGCGTTGACGATGCCCGCACCGCAACCACCGCTACAGCTGCCGGGCAATGCGCTGGCCGTGCTCTTGAGCAGGGATTCGACCGTGGCCGGTGACAACGCGGTGGGCGCAGCCGACTGCATCAATGCCACTACACCTGCCACATGCGGCGATGCCATCGAGGTGCCGTTGTAGGACGCGTAGCTGGCCGTGCCGGGCGTGGTGGTGCCACTGTTGAGCGTGGAAAGAATGCTCTGTCCGGGTGCCGACACATCGATGCCCGTGCCGTAGTTGGAGAAGCTCGCCTTGCTGCCGGCCGAGGTGGTGGCGGCAACGGCGACCACGTTCGAGCAATTGGCCGGGACCGAGCCGGACACATTGGCGGCGGAGTTGCCGGCGGCCACGACGACCGTGGTACCGCGCGAAACCGCGCCATTGATCGCGGTCTGGTACGTGGTCGAGCACGTACCGCTGCCGCCGAGCGACATGTTGATCACCTCGGCCGGATTGGCGTTGGCCGGCACGCCGCTGACGGTGCCCCCTGACGCCCACACGATGGCATCGGCGATATCGGACGTGTAGCCGCCGCACTTGCCCAGCACGCGAACCGGCACGACCTTGGCGCCGTACGCGGTGCCCGCCACGCCGGTGGCATTGTTGGTGACCGCCGCGACCGTGCCGGCGACATGGGTGCCATGCCAACTGGAGTTCGATGCGGGAATGCCGGCACCACACTCGTTTGCGGCATACCAGTCACCTTGATCCGCTGGATTGTTGTCGCGGCCATTGCCGTCGCGCGCCATCGCCGCGTCGCTGATGAAGTCGTAGCCGCCGAGGATGTTGGCGTTGAGGTCGGGATGGCTGGTGATGCCCGTATCGATCACGGCCACTACCGCGCCGCTGCCCGTGGTCTGGTCCCAGGCAGCGCGAACGTTGATCCCCGCGCTGGTGGTACCGAAGCCCCATTGCTCGGACAACCGTGGGTCGTTGGGGGTGAGGGTGGGTTGCAGCAACTGATCCACCTCAACGCTGAGTACGTTGGGGTCGGCGGCCAGGCGTCGCATCAGCACTTCGGCTTCGGCGCGATCGAGTGCACGATCGGCCTTGACCAGTTCAGGGCCGACAGCCAGCCGGCGCACCGACGCCAGGCCCAGCGCCTGTCCGGCTTTGCCCGGCACCGATGAGGCGGCCGCTCTGAGCGCATTGCCCAGCACACTGGCGCTGGCCAGCTCGCTGCTGCCGTCACGGTAGGTCACGAGGCAGCGCTGGTGGGTGGGTGCACTGGCCAGTGCATCCAGGTAGGCCTCGCCGGCAAAGGCTGGCATGGCGATCAGGAGCGAGGTCAGTGCGCTACCGCCGAGCACGACCCAGACGCGCCGACGGGCGCGGAGTTGGTCCTTGGACATCGGGTGGTTCCTTGGGAATCAGACGGCCGCTTTTCGCGGCAAAGACCCCGGCCGGGGCCCTACGGGAAGCAGTCTTGGAGCCGAGATCGGCCGGAGCGCCCGGACAACACCCCTGTATGTCGTCCTGAAGAAAACCTAACTAAAAGCCCGAAGGTTCGATATGTCCGGAACCGGTTTCCACAGCAACCAAATGCCCGTTCTGTGACGTGGCACGTCAAGATTCAGGCATGTGGAGACAAGGAGGACAACCGGAAGGACATGAATGCGGACACGGCCGCTTGCCCAAAATCCACCGCCGAAAATGAAAAGCCCCGCCTCAGCGGGGCTTTCCTTACTCATCACGCAGCCGCCCGGGACGTTACGCCAGGCGCACCAGCCAGCCATGCCGATCAGGCTCACGCCCGTACTGGATGTCGGTCAATTCCTTGCGGATGGACAGAGTGACGTCGCCGGCCGGCGCGTCGAGGTCCCCCACCGAAAAGCCCTCGCCCTTGAGCTGGCCGATCGGGGTGATCACCGCGGCGGTGCCGCATGCAAACACTTCGCTGATCTCTCCCGAAGCCACGCCCTGCTTCCATTCATCGACGGAGACCTGGCGCTCTTCGACGTTCATGCCGCGGTCGCGGGCCAACTGCAGGATGCTGGCACGGGTAATGCCTTCCAGGATGCTGCCCGACAACGCAGGCGTGACCAGCGTGCCGTTCTTGTAGACGAGGAAGACGTTCATGCCGCCGAGTTCTTCGAGGTACTTGCCCTCCACCGGATCCAGGAACAGCACCTGCGAGCACCCCTGCGCATAGGCCTGCTGCTGCGGCAGCAGCGAGGCCGCGTAGTTGCCGCCACACTTGGCCGCGCCGGTGCCGCCCTTGGCAGCGCGCGCGTAATCGGTCGACAGCCAGATCGAGACCGGCGCCACGCCTTTGGCGAAATAAGGGCCCGCCGGGCTGGCGATGACGTAGTAACCGGCCTTCTGCGCGGCACGCACGCCGAGGAACGCCTCGTTGGCGATCATGAAGGGTCGGAAGTACAGGCTGTTTTCGCCCGCGCCCGACACCCAATCGGCGTCGACGGCGACCAGTTGGCGAAGTGATTCGACGAACAACTCGACCGGCAGTTCCGGCATGGCCAGGCGTCGCGCCGAACGTTGCAGGCGGGCGCCATTGGCCTCGGGCCGGAACGTCCAGATCGAACCGTCGGCGTGGCGGTAGGCCTTGATGCCTTCGAAGATTTCCTGGCCGTAATGCAGCACGGCGGCGGCCGGATCCAGTTGCAGCGGCCCGTAGGGGCGCACTTCGGCGTCGTGCCAGCCGCGGTCCTTGTCGTATTCGATCGCGACCATGTGGTCGGTGAAATGAATGCCGAAACCCGGCGCGGCGAGGATGGCCTCGCGCTGCTCGGGCGTACGCGGTGACGGCGAAGGGGTGACGCGGAAAGAAGCGGAAACGGACACCAGGAGATTCCTTGCGGTTTGCTGAGGACGGAAAGCGTCGGCGAGTCACCGACGGCGGGGCCCTCGCACTGCGCTGGACCCCTTAGAGCATCCCGGTTTCGAGCCGGGCGGCCTCGGACATCATATGCCGGCCCCACGGCGGATCAAAAACCAGCTCCACGTCGGCCTCGGCGATGGTGGGAATCAGCTCCAGCTTGCTGCGCACGTCGTCGATGAGGATCTCGCCCATGCCGCAGCCCGGAGCGGTCAAGGTCATCTTGACCTCGACCAGGCGCCCTTCGGCTTCGGACGGCTTGAGCGCCACCTCGTAGACCAGGCCCAGATCGACGATGTTGAAAGGAATTTCCGGGTCGAAGCAGGTCCGCAACTGTTGCCAGACCATCGCCTCGACGTCCTCGTCGCTCGCGTTGCCGGGCAGTTCCAGCCCCGGCGGCGGTTCCTTGCCGATGGCATCGCCGTCCTTGCCGGCAATGCGGAACAGATTGCCCTCGACAAAGACGGTATAGCTGCCGCCCAGCGCCTGGGTGATATAGCCGTAGCTGCCGGCCGGCAGGGTCACGGCGTCGCCTTGCGGCACCATGACGGCGGCGCAGTCACGCTCGAATTGGACGGGTTCGCTGCTGCGGGAATACATGCGGGGGATATGGGGCCGGAGCCCGGATGAGCAAGTCGTACATTTTAAGGCTATTTCGGCTCCGGCCCATCCCGTCGTATCGGAATGCGCTGTCCCGCCCGTGGCCGTGACCTCCGAGCCATGGTCGCAACGCGGGCAGGCCTTATCCTGTAGGTCGACCTCAGGGATCCACCGATGCCCCCCAAGACCGCGTCTGCCAGAACCGCGCACTGGCTCTGGCCCCTGCTTTTGCTGTTGGGGTGCGTTACCGCCGTCATCGCCTGGCTACTGGTGGCGATGACCCGGGGCGACCAGGCCGGGTGGATGGCCTTGCTATGCGCCGCGGAAGTGGCCTGGATGCTGCGCCTGGGCAACTTGCAGGGCGGCCGGCTGCGGGTCCTCGTGGCCGTCGTCGCCACCGCGCTGGTGGTCGTAGCGGCCAATTGGGCCATCGCCGCTGCGCATATCGGCGTGGCGATGGGGCTGGACCCGTGGACCTCGTCGCTGAAGCTGGGGGCAGGCTTGGCCTGGACCCTATTGTCGCTCGCCAATTCCACCTGGGACTGGCTGTGCTACGTGCTGGCCCTGGGTTTGGCGGCCTGGATCTCGCGCTGACGATCCAGGCCCCGCCGCTCACGCCCGCGGTAGCGTTTGGTTGAGCGCCCATCGCCCGGTTGGCTCCGGGCCTTGAGGCGAACTAGTGCCCGCCGCCCTCCAGCGCCTTCAGCTCGCTGACCAGGGCGCCGGCCGCTTCGGCGCCGTCGCCGTACAACATGCGGGTGTTGTCCGAGTAGAAAAGCGCGTTCTCGATCCCGGCAAAGCCGGTGCCCTTGCCGCGCTTGATGACGATGACATTCTTCGAATTCACCACGTCCAGGATCGGCATCCCATAGATCGGGCTGGTCGGATCGGTCTTTGCCACCGGGTTGACGACATCGTTGGCCCCGATCACCAGCGAGACGTCGGTGCTGGCGAATTCCGGATTGATGTCATCCATGTCGGCGATCAGGTCGTAAGGCACGCCGGCTTCGGCCAGCAGCACGTTCATGTGGCCGGGCATGCGACCGGCGACGGGATGGATCGCGAACTTCACCTTCACCCCGCGGGCAATCAACCGTTGCGCCAGTTCCCAGATCTTGTGCTGCGCCTGCGCCACGGCCAGGCCGTAGCCGGGCACGATCACCACGCGCTCGGCAAAGGCCATCATCGCCGCCGCATCGGCCGCCTCGGTTGCCTTTTGCGCGCCTTCGATCGCCTGGCCTTGGCCGCCGCCACCGAAGTTGGAGAACAGCACGTTGCGGATCGGCCGGTTCATCGCCTTGGCCATCAGCCGCGTGAGCAGGATGCCCGCCGCACCCACCATCATGCCGGCGATGATCAGCGCTTCGTTGCCCAGCACGTAACCTTCGAAAGCCACCGCCAGGCCAGTGAAGGCGTTATAGAGCGAGATCACCACCGGCATGTCGGCGCCGCCGATGGGCAGCGTCATCAGCACGCCCAGCGCCAACGCCGCGACGAAGAAGGCGATGATGACCGCCGGCTGCAACGAAATCGCCGCCCAGAGACCGAGCACGACCACTAATAGCGCCACCAGCAGATTCAACGCCTGCTGGGCGGGGAAGGTGACGCGCCGATCCAGCCGGCCGTCGAGCTTGGCCCAGGCGATGATCGAGCCCGACAGCGACACCGCACCGATGGCTGCACCGATGACGGCCAGCGTGATGATCACCGCGCCGGGCTGGCGCGCGGCCAGGTCCGCGATTGCCCCCGCACTCCAGTGCGAAGTGTCGCGATGGGCCAGGAAGGCGAACCTCAACAATTCCACCGCGCCGATCGCGGCCGCCGAACCGCCGCCCATGCCGTTGTACAACGCCACCATCTGCGGCATGTCGGTGATGGCCACCTTCTTGGCCGACCACCAGGCCGCACCGGTGCCGATGGCCAATGCCACCAGGATCAGCGGGATGTTGTGCAACTCGGGCAGGAAGAACGTCGCCACGGTGGCAATCAACATGCCCATGCCGGCCCAGCGTATGCCGCTGCGCGCGGTCAGCGGCGAGGCCATCCGCTGCAGGCCCAGCAGGAACAACGTGGCGGCGACCAGGTAGCTGGTCTTGACCAGCGCGTCGAGCAACTGCGCGGTGGTCACGTTCAAGCGTCTTCTCCCGGACGGCGCTGGGCGGGCTTTGGCTTGCCGCTGGGCCTGAACATCTCCAGCATCCGTTCGGTGACCACATAGCCACCGGCTGCATTGCCGGCACCGAGCAGCACCGCGAGGAACCCCAGGGCTTTTTCGAGCGTCGTGTCGGCATGCCCGAGCACGACGATCGCCCCGATCAACACGATGCCGTGGATGAAATTGGAGCCCGACATCAGGGGGGTATGCAGGATCACCGGCACCCTGGAGATGATCACGTGCCCGGCGATCGCCGCCAGCATGAAGATGTAAAGCGCCACGAAGCCGTCGCCCATTGCCCATCTACTCCATTCGGGGAAGTGGCCGCATCATAACCATGTCTGAACAGGACGGCAGGCGGTCAACCCTTGCCGCCCTGGCGCGTTGACCAGGTATTCCGAACGGGAAGCTACCCTGTGTTGGTGGGCACACCTCTTGATCCGCAGACCCGGGCACCTCCCGCGCCAGCCTCGCTCGATGCGTTCCTGGCCGGGATCGGGCCGCGCGCGTTCCGCTTTGCCGAAGCCGGCTTGCGGCACCGCGAGGATGCGATGGACGCCGTGCAGGACGCGATGGTCAAGCTGTTGGCCTATCAACAGCGGCCCGCCGAGGAGTGGACGCCGCTGTTCTGGAGCATCCTGCGCAGCCGCATCATCGACGTGCAGCGGCGGCGGGGCTTCCGCCTGCGCTTCTGGGCGCCTGCCGGCGATGAAGACGCCGACAGCCGGATCGACTGGGCCGACAGCGCCGCCGGCCCTGCCGAACAACAGGATCGACGGGAAGCCTATCAGCGCCTGGTCCAGGCGCTGCGCGGGCTGCCCGCCCGGCAACGCGAGGCATTTACCCTGCGGGTGCTGGAAGAACTGGACGTGGCCACCACCGCAAAGGCGATGGGCTGCTCGGAAGGTTCGGTCAAGACCCACCTATCGCGGGCCCGCGAGGCCTTGCAGAAGCAGCTTGAGGAATTCCGGTGAACACTCCCCATCAGCGCACGTCCCACGAAGGCAGGCCCCACGACCCGGGCCGGGATTTCGATGCCCAGGCCCGACAACTGCACGATGTCGCGCTCGGCCACCTGGGTCCCGCCACACTGGCGCGACTTCGCGCAGCGCGTCACCAGGCAACGACCGTGCATTCGCACGGCAAGGTGCGCCATCGGAGTGCCTGGTGGCTGGCCACGGCATGTTCGGCCGTGTTGGCGGTGGGACTGGGAGTGCACCTGAACACGCCTGTTCCGTCCCCTGTTTCGACATCCACGGTGGCCAGCGCCGACGGTGAAGAAGTGTTCGAACAAAACCCCGACCTGTACGTCTGGCTGGCGTCTGACGGTGCGCTGGCCATGGAGCAGACCCGATGAAGACCCCCACCCTACTTTTGCTGGCGGTGTTGCTGGCTGTCGCACCGCTGGCCGCGGCCCAGGCTCGGCCATCCGGGCCGCCTGGGCCCCGGCCGCCAGACGGTCCGGTCGTGCCAATGCCCGACTGGGAGCACCTGACCCCGGCGCAGCGGGAGCTATTGATCGCTTCACTGCGTCAGCGCTGGAACGACACGCCTGACCAACGCGCTCGCATGTATCGACACGCCGAGCGTTGGCAGGCAATGACACCGGACCAACGCCGCCAGGCCGCCGACGGCATGCGCCGGTTCGAACACATGTCGCCGCAGCAGCGCCGCGAGGCCAAGGTGCTGTTCGAACAGATGCGCAAGCTCGATCCAGTGCAGCGCGACGCGCTGCGCGAACGCTGGAAAACGATGACGGCGCAGCAGCGCCAGGACTGGGTGCGTACCCACGACGACGGCGACGATCACTGAACCGCACGCGGGCACGCGGCTCGCGTCGCTGCGGCCCCCACTGACAAGCGCAGAGCACCAGGATCGGTAGGCGTCCAGGCGGCCTGCTTTGCAAGCCGCCCGGCCCGCATGACCGGATCGCTCAGTGCCAGCGCGTCTTGGCCAGCAGTTCGTCTTCCCAGTCGAAAGCCAACTGCCCTTCGCGCAGGAACAGCGCGACGAAGTTCAAGCTGTTGCGCGAGAACATTTCACTGGCATGGACCGCACCCAGGCTGGCCAGGTCCAATGGACCTGCGATCGTCACTCCAGCTTGCACATACGTCTCGCCGGGACGGGTCAGCTCGCAGTTGCCGCCGGTCTCGGCCGCCAGGTCCACGATGACGCTGCCCGCCCGCATGCCCGCCACCATGGCTGCGGTGAGGATCTTGGGTGCCGGTCGTCCGGGCACCGCTGCCGTGCAGATCACTACATCCACACTGCGAAGATGGTCCGCCAAACGCCGCTGCTGCTCGGCGCGCTCGTCCTCGCTCAGCGCACGCGCATAGCCGCCCTCTCCGGCCGCGCTTACGCCCAGGTCCAGGAACCTGCCACCCAGCGACTCGATTTGCTCACGCGTTTCAGGCCGCACGTCGAAACCTTCGACCTGCGCGCCCAGGCGGCGCGCGGTGGCAATGGCTTGCAACCCCGCCACGCCAGCGCCGATCACCAACACCTTCGAGGGACGGATCGTGCCGGCGGCGGTGGTCAGCATCGGGAAAAAGCGCGGCGCCAGCTCGGCGCCGATCAGTGCCGCCTTGTAGCCGGCCATGCCCGCCTGCGAACTCAACACGTCCATCGACTGCGCGCGCGTAGTGCGCGGCAGTCGCTCCAGCGGAAACACCACCAGTTGCCGGGCCCGCAACGCGTCGATCCGCGCGGGGTCCGCGTCCGGGTAAAGCAGGCCGACCAAGGCGGCGCCGAGGCCCAGCTGCTGCAAGACCTCGGCAGCGGGGCATTGCACGCACATCACCAGTCCCGCCTGGCCGACGCTGCCGGGCGCGGCAATGACAGCCCCGGCGGCCACGTAGGCGGCGTCATCGAACCCTGCTGCGACACCGGCATCGGCCTGGACCGACACCTCCGCGCCCAGGGCAACGAGTTTCTTGACCGTTTCCGGCGTCGCCGCCACCCGGCGCTCGCCCGGCGCGTGTTCCTTCAAGACCTGCACCTGCACAGCCATGCGTTTCCCTTGCCGGTGATTGTGCGGCCGATCCTAGCAAACGCGGCCCGCAGACCGGGACCGCGTCAGTGGACGGTGCTGGTCTGCGGATCGAGGCGGTCGATCACGCCTTGCATCGCACTGTCGAACGCACCGTCGTTGATATGCGTGCGCAGACGACCCAGGCGCACCATCACTGCCAATTCTTCCGGCGCGGCCACGCAGAAGCGCACGCCGCGACGGTTGACGAACAGCAGGCGTGAAGAGATCGGGCTCACCCACGACAGCTTGCCTGCCTGCACTTTGCCGTCCTTGTCGACGAAATCCAGCCACGTGCCGATCGCCATCGCGCGGAATCGGTCGGCGTCGGCATTGTCGAAATCCTCGAGCGTCGCCTCCGCACCCAACTCCACCCCGACGGGTTCGGCGGCCGGCGGCTGCGGCAGGCTCACCTGCGGCAGTTCCGGCAACGACTTCTCCAGGTCCGGGCGCGCCTCGGCCACCGCCTGCAACGTGTCGTGCAGCGCACCGATGGCCACCTGGCCAGCATCGCCATGCAGGCCGACACTGGCAAAGACCTTGACCAAGGCCGGTTCCCAGGCCTGCAACCAGGGCTTGCCGACGATGTGCCGGCGCGCTTCGCCCAACTCCTCGAGCACGCCGTCGGCCAACGCCAGCGCCTCATTCACGGCAGGGCCCTCCTCGCCATCGCGCAGGATCGACATGGTCAGGTGATGCAACCAGGGCTGGCAAAGGAAGTCGTTGACCGCCTTGGGCAAGTTAGCGACGGTGCCGCGCTTGTCCAACTCGGCCTGTGCCCGGGTGCGGGCCAATTCCAGTTTTTCCTGGCCGCGCTGGGTTTCGGCGGCACGGCGTTCGGCGATTTCGATACGACGACGGTGCTGGGCCAGGAAGTCGCGGAACTCCTCTTCCAGCGTCAGGAAGATCGCCAGGTTCTCGTTGAACTCGGCCACCAGGCGCTCGATGATTTCTTCAACCTTGCCCATCAGCACGCGTTCGGCCGGGCTGTCGCCGCCGTTGCCTTCGCAGGCTTCGGCCAACGAGTTGAGCAGGCGACGCGCCGGATGGGTCTTTTGCACGAACATCTTGCGATCCAGCATGGCGACCTTGACGAAGGGCACCACCAACCGGCCGATCAATTCGCGCGAGCGGCCTTCCAGGTCGCGCTCGTCCAGCATGACGTCGAACAACATGCCGACCAGGTCGATGGCGTCCTCGTCCATCGGATCCAGGCGTGCGCTGGCCGGGTCCACGCCCAACCGCGTGGCGCTGGAAAGCACTTCGCTCTTGAGGCGCTGCGCCAGCGATTCGCCGTTGTCACCGATCGCCGCGCTCAGCGTGGCACTGGGCGTGGCCTGCAGCAGCGACAGCACCGACATCATCTCCCGCTGGCTCAACGGTCGCTGCTGTCCCACCGCGACCGTCGCAGCCGACGTCGTCGTCTCGCGCACGTTGCGGGTTTGCTGCAGCAATTCGTGCAGGGCCTCCAGCAACATGCCCTGACTGCCACCGGGATGCTCGCCCGGCGCCTCGTCCATTCCGCCCTCGCGATCGCGCTGCGCGGCCTGCAAACGGCCACGGCTCTGGGCCCAACGGTTGACGAAACGGCTCGCCCAGGCCGGCGAGTGTTGATCATTGAACTCGTCTTCGTTGCCCGCCGAGAACGGGCCGTCTGCGGGCGCCTCTTCGCGCTGTTGCGGACGCGACGGCGCCTCGGGCCTGCGTGGCCGCGAGATCTCCGGCATGACGCCGGCCTTGGCCAGCAACTCGTCGAGCCCGCGGTACAGCCGGCCGATCGGCTCGGCCAGGTCGCGCTCGCACAGCTTGATCAGGACCAGGCGCACTTCCGGTGCCAGGTCGCTGGTGGCGAAGGCTTCGTGGATCGCGACGCCGATGTGCTCGGGGCCGATCGGATTGGTGTCTGCATCCAGTTCCATGCCACCGGCGATCCAACCGAGACGGCGATCGATGAGCGCCAACACCGGCTTGCATTCGCGCTGCAGGACACTGGCCAGGTTGCGTACCGCCAATCGCGATTCCAGTTCGTGCTCAGGCACCAGGCTCAGCGATCCGGCGGTGGCGGTCTGTCCCGACAGCGCAGCCTCTGCCGATAGCGGGCGCCCCTGCTCCAGCGATTGCCAGGAGGTCTCGATCTGGCTGCGAAAACGCGAATTGATCTCCTCGCGCCGACGCCGCAGTTCGCGCATGCCGTCCAGGAACAGCAGTTGCGACGCACCCGCCCGCTCCGCGCGGTCGAACAGCACGTCGTCAAAGCGCGCCACGGCCGCGGCGAAGGCCTGCGACAGTGCGGGCAGGAACGTGTCCCTCGCCTGCGCTAACAGACGCGGATCACGCCCGGGGTGACCCAGCGGGCTGGGGGTGGACATCATGCGCAAAGGCTCCCCGCCCTTGCAGGCGTTGTAAAGATGACAGCTGGAGAAACGGCAGACGCGGCCCCTGTATCCGCCTGCGAATGGTAGGCGGGGCGGCCGAACGGCGACCGTGACGAGATCCGCATTTCCATTCCTGCCGGCGGGCGCTACATCGTAGCGCGACGAAGACTGGCGCGCCTGCCCGGCGTCGGCCAGCCGCTCAGGCCGCGGAGGGACGCTCCAATCCGTCCACCACTTCCTGCATGGCGCCATAGAAGGCGTCGTTGTCGCGGTGCAGGCGCAGCCGGTCCAGCCAGACCATCGTCGCCAGTTCTTCCGCCGAGGACAGGCACAGCCGGCCGCCCCGCCGGTTGACGAACATCAGTCGCCCCGAGATCGGGCTGACCCAGGACAGCTTGCCGGGCTGGACGTTGCCGTCCCGGTCGATGAAGTCCAGCCAGGTGCCGATGGCCATGGCCTTGAAATAATCGGCCGTGATCCGATCAAACTCGGCGCCGGCCTGGGCGTCGAGCATGGGAGTGAGGGGCTCGGAATCGGCCTCGCGGGGATCTGCCAGCACCGGCAGGACCATCGTGGCCTGCGGGGAAGGCGCGGCCGGCGCCACTGCCTGATCCAGGTTGCGGCGCAGCGCGAGTAAGGCAGCCTCGGCGTCGGCCGGGGCCAGGCCCACCTGGCCGAACACCTGCAGCAATTCGGCGCGGCGCTCGTCGAGCCAGCCGGCTTGGGGCGCCGGCTCGCCATCGCGCGCGCGGCGCCATTGCGCCAGGACCTCGTCCCCCAGGGCCAAGGCCGCTTGCATGGCGGGGCCCTCGCCGTCGGCTCGCAGTGCTGCCTGCTGCACATGCTGGAACCAGGCACGGGTCAGGAACAACTCCAGCGCCGGTGGTATTTCTTCCTGCGACATGCGTTCGGCCAGTGCTGCCCGCGCCACATCGCGCGCGCGCTCGCGACGCTCCTCGGCCCGTTGCAGTTCGTTGGCGCGGCGCTCGGCGATCTCGACACGGCGGCGGTATTGCTCATAGCCGGTACCGAACTCCGACTCCAGGGTCAGGAACACCGCCAAGTGCTCGTCGAAGTCGCGCACGATCTCATCGACCGCCGATTGCACCTGCGATAGCAGCGCCTGTTCGGCGGCGGTCTCACCCGCGTTGCCGTCGCAGGCGTCGACCAGTTGGTTGAGCAGACGGCGCGCCGGATGGCCATCGCGCACGAACAGCCGGGCATCCAGCAAGGCCACCTTGGACATCGGCACCAGCAGGTGACCCAGCATCTTGCGCTGCCAAGGCAGCAGCAGGCTGTCGCGCAACAGTGCCTCGAACAGCATGCCGACCAGGTCGAGCAGGTCTTCATCGACCGGATCCAGGCCGCTGGCCGACGCGTCGATACCCAACGCCCCAGCGGTGCGCAGTACTTCGCTGCGCAAACCCCGGGCCAGCCCCTGCCCCGTCGCCTCGATGGCCTCGAAACCCGCTGTTGGCGAGGTTTGCAGCAGCGACAGCACCGACATCACCTCGCGCGGCGACAGCGGCGGTCGCGTCCGATCCAGCAGCGCTTCGCCCTGCCGGGCCCGCTGCAGCAGGTGGCGCAGCGCCGGCGGCAACACGTCCCGTTCTTCGCGAGCATGCGGATCGATGGCGGAGATGGCGGCCATCGAGGTGCGTGCACCACTCCAATCCGAGAAAAAGCGCGCAATCCAATCGGGTGCGGGCTCTTCCAGGGCCGCGGTTATGCGGGGAATGGCCGAGCGCCGCGCTCGCGCCGCCGGGAGATCGCGCAACCGGGTCACCTCGGCCAACGATTGCTCCAGCCCGGCATACAGCAGCCCCACCCGGTCACCCAACTGCTGTTCGCAGATCTTGACGATCGCCAGGTGCACGCGCGGGGCCAAGGGCAGCCCGTGGAAGGCCGCGTACACGGCGGTGCCCAAGTGTTCCGGTCCGAAGGGATTGTTGTCGGCATCGATCCGCAAGCCGCCGGCCATGAACCCCAAATACCGGTTTAGTCGCATCAGTTCGGGGCGCCAGCGATGCTGCAGCGTCCCGGCGAGGTTGCGCACCGCCAGGCGCACGTCCAGTTCGTGCTCGGGAACCAGGCTCAGGTCCTGCGGGCCCCTGGCCAGCGTGCGTTCGACCGACAGCGGTCGCCCGGCTTCCAGACACTGCCAGGCCTTGGCGAGATGCCCGCGAAAGCCAGCCGAAATCCGCTCGCGTTGGCGCCGCAGCAACTCGATCGCTTCGAAATAATCGCTCTGGCCGGCGTTGCTGCGTTCGGCCAGCCGGAACAGCGACTCGGCCAGCACGTCCTGGACCTGCACGAAGGCGGTCGCCAGCGGTACCAGGACGGTCTCCCGAACCCGCGTGAGCAACTGCGAGTTGCGGGTGGGAAGTTCGTCGTTCAAGGGATGCAGACTCATGCGGGAAAAACTATCCGGACGCAGATGTTGGGATCGACCCGCCGGCGGGTGGACCGCACGCCCCCAGGACGCCGCTCTCCCCCGATAGCAGTGCCGGATGGCCGTCTATACTTTCCAAGACCCGACCATCGATGTTTCAAAGTGGGATTATGCACACACTTTATTCGCTGCAGGCCCTGGACGGCCGCCGCTCCACCCCGTCCAAACAGCTCGGCGAACCCGGGCCGGACGAAGCCACCCTGCTGCAAATGCTGCGCTCGGCGGTGCGGGTACCAGACCACGGCAAGCTCGTACCCTTCCGTTTCCTGCGCATTGGCGGCGATGCACGCCTGGCGCTGGGCGAATTCCTGGCACGGCGCACCCGTGAGCTCGACCCGCAGGCGCCCGAGGCGACGATCGAAAAGGATCGGCAACGATTCAGTTTCGCGCCCTTGGTCATCGCCGTCGTCGCCCGCCTGCAGCCCGAGCACAAGGTGCCCGAGCAGGAACAGCTGTTGACCGCCGGCTGCGTCTGCTTTGCCTTGTTGCAGGCCGCGCAAGCCCATGGCTTCGGCGCGCAATGGCTGACCGCCTGGATGGCCTATGACCCGGCGGTGGCCGCCCGGCTCGGCTTGGCGGTCCACGAACGCATCGTTGGCTTCATCCATATCGGCACCCCCCGTTTGGTCGCGCCCGAGCGTGAGCGGCCGGACCCGGCGGCGCTGCTCGAAGATTGGGCGCCATGACTTATTCGGACTTATCGGCCGTGACGGCGCCGTCTTCAGTCACGCCCAAGCCCCTGTACCTGGTGGATGCCAGCGTCTACGTGTTCCGCGCCTGGCATTCGATGCCGGACGAATTCCGCGACGCCCAGGGTTGGCCGACCAACGCGGTGCATGGCTTCGCGCGCTTTTTGCTGGATGTCTTGGAGCGCGAGCGGCCGCAGCACATCGTGGTGGCATTCGATGAAGCCCTGGACAGCTGTTTCCGGCATGCGCTGTACCCGGCCTACAAAGCCAACCGCGATCCGGCCCCGGACGAGCTGCGCCGGCAATTCGCGCACTGCAAGGCACTGTGCGCGGCGCTCGGCCTGACGGTGCTGGCCCATCACGAGTACGAGGCCGACGACCTGATCGGCAGCGCACTGCACGCGGCGCGACCCCAGGGTTTCCGCGGCGTGATCGTGTCGGCGGACAAGGATCTCTCGCAATTGCTGTTCGACCACGACGAGCAGTGGGACTTCGCCCGGGGGCTGCGCTGGCGGCATGACGGCGTCAAGGCCAAACACGGCGTGCACGCCCACCAGATGGCCGACTACCTGGCACTGTGCGGGGACGCGGTAGACAACATCCCCGGGGTCAGCGGCGTCGGCGCCAAGTCCGCTGCCGTGCTGCTGGCGCACTTCGGCAGCCTGGACATCTTGCTGACCCGCCTGGACGAGGTGCCCTTCCTGCGCTTGCGCGGCGCCGCGCAGATGGCGGTGCGACTACGCGAGCAGCGCGAACACGCCTTGCTGTGGCGGCAACTGACCACCATTGCGCTGGATGCGCCTTTGACCTTGCCCGGGTCTGGCTACGCGCGCGCCGATGCGGATGCCCAGATCATCGACGGCCTGTGCCAGGCGCTGCGCTTCGGGCCGATGACCCGGCGCCGCCTGCGTGCGGCAGCCGGCGTCCCCTTGCCCGTCGTCTCCGACTCCTCCAACGACCCTTTCCTGCCATGACCCCATCCGACGCCGAACCGAAGATCGTCTATGAAGGCAAATACCAGCGCATGGTGGTGCGCGGTACTTGGGAGTATTCCGAACGCGTCCATGCTGGCGGGTTGGCGGCGATCATCGTGGCGGTCACGCCCGATGACCACGTGGTGTTCGTCGAACAGTTCCGCGTGCCCGTGCAGGCCCGCACCATCGAAATGCCGGCTGGCCTGGTCGGCGATGTCGATGCGGGGGAGTCGATCGAAATGTCTGCGATCCGCGAGCTCGAGGAAGAGACGGGCTGGACGGCCGCCCATGCGGAAGTACTGATGATCGGCCCCACTTCGTCGGGCGCCAGCAGCGAGAAGATTGCCTTCGTGCGTGCCACCGGTTTGCAGCGGATCGGGACCGGCGGCGGCGACGACAGCGAAGACATCACCGTGCACGAGATCCCGCGTTCGCGCGCCGCGGCATGGCTGGTGGAGAAGATGCAGGAGGGCTATCAGCTAGACGCCAAACTCTGGGCCGGGCTGTGGATGATCGAGCATCACCTCGACGGCACGCCCCGTGACTGAGCTGGTTTTGCCTGTCGGCGGGCGGCTGCTGAGCGCCGACGAGCCGACTTCTTTCCAGGTGCAGAATGCGACAGGCCAATCGCCGTGGCTGCTGATCGCCGATCACGCCGGCCAGCGCGTGCCAAAGGCGCTACACGGCCTGGGCCTGCCACCCGGCGAGATCGACCGGCACATCGGCTGGGACATCGGAATCGCCGGCGTGACCCGACGGTTGGCCGATGCCCTGGACGCCGTAGCGATCACCCAGGTCTATTCGCGCCTGGTCATCGACTGCAATCGTCCTCTCGCCTCGCCAACGCTGATCGCCGAACGCAGTGACGGCACCGACATCCCCGCCAACCGTGCGTTGAGCGCGGCCCAGCGGCAGTGCCGTGTCGACGAAATCTTCGCGCCCTACCACGGGCGGATCGAGGCCGAACTGGACCAACGCCTGGCACGGTCGCATCCGACCCTGCTCGTGGCGATGCACAGCTTCACGCCCGCCATGGGGGGCGTGGCCCGGCCCTGGCACGCCGGGGTGCTCTACCATCGCGACACGCGATTGGCCCACGCATTGCTGCAGGCCCTGCGCGCCGAGGGAGACCTGGAAGTTGGGGACAACCAACCCTATTCGGTCAGCGAAACCAGTGATTACGCCGTGCCGATCCATGGTGAAGGACGTGGCCTGCTGCACGTGGAACTGGAAATTCGCCAGGACCTGATCGCCGACGAGGCCGGCCAGCAGCTGTGGGCGCTGCGGCTGGCGCGCATATTCAACGCATTGCAGCTTCAATTCGGCTGATCACTGCCCGCCGCTTCCCACGCCTCGTTGCCAATGATGGGGGGTAGCGGCCCGGCGCGGCCGCTACCGATCGACGGGTAACCGCGTGTTTACGCGAAACGATCGGTCGCCCGCACCAGTGCGTCAACGTTCTCCGGCTCGAAGGCCGAATGCCCGGACGCCGGGCTGATTTCCAGTGTCGCCTTGGGCCAGGCCTTGTGCAGGTCCCATGCGTTCTGCAGCGGGCACACCACGTCATAACGGCCGTGCACGATGACCCCCGGGATATCGGCGATGCGATGGGCATCGCGCAACAATTGGTCTTCCACTTCGAAGAACCCGCCGTTGACGAAATAGTGGTTCTCGATGCGCGCGAATGCCAGCGCGAACTGCGCATCCTCATGCCCGGACACAAAGTCCTGGTCCACGTGCAGGAAGCTGGTGGCGCCTTCCCACACGCTCCACGCGCGTGCCGCGGCGAGCCGCACGTCCTCGTGTTCGCTGGTCAGGCGGCGATGGAACGCAGAGATCAGGTCGAAGCGTTCCACCGGCGGAATCGCGGCGACGTACTGATCCCAGGCATCGGGAAAGAGGCGGCTGGCGCCTTCCTGGTAGAACCACTCCAGCTCCCAGCGTCGCAGCATGAAGATGCCGCGCAGTACCAGTTCGGTGACCTGCCCGGGATGGGCCTGCGCATAGGCCAGGGCCAGGGTCGAACCCCAGCTGCCCCCAAACACTTGCCAGCGCGCGATGCCCAGTTTGCTGCGCAATTGCTCGATGTCCGCCACGAGGTCCCAGGTGGTGTTGCCGACCAGATCGGCGTGGGGGGTCGAACGGCCCGAGCCTCGCTGGTCGAACAGCACGATGTGGTACTTGGCCGGATCATGGAAGCGGCGCATTTTCGGGCTGATTCCGCCACCGGGTCCGCCGTGCAACATCACCACCGGTTTGCCGTTCGGATTGCCGCACTGCTCGAAATACAGCGTGTGCCGGTCGTCGACCTGCAACGTGCCGCTGTTGAAGGGCTCGATCTCGGGATACAGGACGCGCATGCGTTTTTTCCTCGCAAGAGAGCGTAGATTCTAGCGCGTGCGCCTCGCACCGCTCCTCGGTGGTGCCCCGTCCGGCTCCAGGAGAAGGACCGATGGACAGTTTGCCGCGCCCTTTCGATACCTGCCTGTCGCCGGACGGCCAACGTCTCGCGCTGCCGGCGATGCGCGCGGCGCTGGTGCCCTATCTGCAAGCGCTGCATGTGGACGATTGCGCCTATGTGAATCGCGCGGTCGCCTTGCAACCCAACGACGAGGAACGCGACGCCATGCAGCGACAGATGGCGTTGGAAGGTTATTACCTGTTCCGGGCCCGCCATCGCTGGCGCGGCCATCCGCTGCAAGCCATGGCGCAAGCAGTGCGCCGGCTGGCGCATGCAGGCATCCCACCGGTGTTCATTTTCCTGGCCGATGAGGCATGGCTGCTGTATGGACGCCTCAAGCCGGTGGTGAATGCCGCCCTGGGAGGTGAAGACTATTGGTTGCTGCCGGATTTCTGGGCCTGGCATGTGGACCCGTCTGCCGGCGAAGCAGGCTGGAACCTGCATCGCGACCTGGGTGCCAGATCGATGACCGACGCGGGCCTGCCTGGCGCGCTTTCGATCTGGATCCCGTTGGTAAAAGTCGATTCGCATACAGGCTGCATGATGCTGGTACCGCGAAATCGTGACCCCGGGCATCAGGACGACGTCGTCGACGCCGCCGCGGTGCCGCTGGCGGATATCCGGGCGCTTCAAGGCGAGGCGGGAGACGTCATGATCTGGAGCCAATCGTTGCTCCATTGGGGCAGCCGGGGCAGCCTGCTCTGCACGCAGCCGCGCATCAGTCTGTCCATTGCCGTGCAACGACGCTCGCTGCCTGCGTTCAACCCGCCGCTGCTCAACCCGGATGTGTTGCCTGGTGCCGGGTTGCGCCTGGAATTGATCGGGAAACAGCTTCTTCAGTACGGAACCGCTGGCGGCGTTCCACCCAGTTGGCAAATGCTGGGACGTTGGCTGCTGGGCAGCGGCTTGTCCGGGCTGCATTACGATTTGCCGCCGGCATGGCGACTGCCCGCATGAGCCTGCCCACTAGCGCCAACGCCCGCCGCTGACGCGGTCGCGTCCTTCCAGGTCCTGCCAGGTCTGGACCGCCTCGAAGCCGCGCTCGCGCAAGCCGTGAGCGACCGCCGGCCCTTGGTCACAGCCGTGCTCGAGCAACAGCCAGCCCCCACCACGCAAGTGCTCGGGCGCATCGCGGATGATCGTGCGAATGTCGTCCAGGCCGTCCTGGCCCGCAGACAGCGCCGAGCGCGGCTCGTAGCGCAGATCGCCTTGGTCCAGGTGTTGGTCGGTGGCGGCGATGTAGGGCGGGTTGCTGGCAATCAGGTCGTAGCACTCTCCGGCCAACGGAGCCAGCCACGAGCCCCGCCGGAATTGCACCCGGGACAGTCCGTAGCGATCGGCGTTGGCTTGGGCGACTTTCAGCGCCGCCTCACTGGCATCCACCGCGACCACCTGGGCTTGGGGCCGTTCACTGGCCAGCGCCAACGCGATCGCGCCGCTACCGGTGCCCAGGTCGGCGATGGCACGACCGGGCTTGGCATCCAGCCGCTCCAGTGCCAGCTCCACCAGCCGCTCCGTCTCCGGGCGGGGGATCAGCGTGGCCGGCGTCACCTCCAGGTCCAGGGTCCAGAAGCCCCGTCGACCGGTCAAATAGGCCACCGGCTCGCCCGCTGCGCGGCGCTCGACCAGCGCCTTGAATACCTCGACGACCTCCGCCGGCGCGGGGTCGCGACCGTGTGCAAACAGCCAGGCCCGGTCCCTCCCCAGGGCATGCAGCAACAACGCTTCGGCGTCGGCGCGCTCCAGGCCTGCGGCCGTTTCGCGCAGGAGTTCATTCAATAACAGGGGGGGCATGCGGGCGCTCGGCGGGTTCCTGAACAGCGTGCTCCCATTATGCCGCCGCCGGCAGCCGCTCTAGACGGGACCTAGCAGGCACTGCCGTGTAGAGGATCTCTTGCATTTCGATAGACAGCATCTATCTATTCAATCTCCTCAATCGATTTGAGATATCAATCGATCCTCCCTAAGATGGCGGCTGTTCCAGTCCCCCGTCCATTGGTACCCAAGGAAACTCAATGTCCGTTATCAACACCGAAATCAAGCCGTTCAAAGCAACTGCCTATCAGAATGGCGAGTTCATCGAAGTCTCCGATGCCAACTTGAAGGGCAAGTGGTCCGTGGTGGTGTTCTACCCGGCCGACTTCACCTTCGTCTGCCCGACCGAGCTCGAAGACCTGGCCGAGAACTATGCCGAGTTCCAGAAGCTGGGCGTTGAGGTCTACTCGGTCTCCACCGACACCCATTTCTCGCACAAGGCGTGGCACGACACCTCCGACGCGATCGGCAAGATCAAATACCCGATGATCGGCGACCCGTCCGGCGTGGTGACCAACAACTTTGAAGTGATGCGTCCGGGCATCGGCCTGGCCGACCGCGGCACCTTCATCATCGATCCGTCGGGCGTCATCCAGTCCGTCGAGATCACCGCCGAAGGCATCGGTCGCGACGCCAATGAGCTGCTGCGCAAGGTCAAGGCCGCCCAGTACGTCGCCGCCCACCCGGGCGAGGTGTGCCCGGCCAAGTGGAAGGAAGGCGAGAAGACCCTCGCACCGTCGCTGGACCTGGTCGGCAAGATCTAAGCCGCTCGGCCCGCCCCTTCGCAGGGGCGGGAACAGCCAAGCAAGCTCCCGTCCCTGGTTGCCAGGGGCGGGGGTGAACCGGAACCGGTGCGCGCCGGCAGGGCGCTCTCTCTCTCTCCCGTCCTGCCGGCACGTCGCCGGTTGCGGTTCACCCCTTCCCTCCCCCGTCGGCGACATGCTTCGGCATCGACGCCCGCTCTCCCTTTGCCGATCACCAGGAGCCGCACATGTTGGACACCAACCTGCAGACCCAGCTGAAGTCTTATCTGGAGCGCCTGACCCGGCCGATCCACATCACCGCGCAGCTCGATGACAGCGCCAAGTCCCAGGAAATGCTGGAACTGCTGAAGGAACTGACCGTCCTGTCGGATCGGATCGGCCTGGAAGTCCGTCGTGACGATGCCGCGCGCAAGCCGAATTTCAGCCTCAACAGCCCGGGCCAGGACATCGCCCTGACCTTCGCCGGCATTCCGATGGGCCACGAGTTCACCTCGCTGGTGCTGGCCCTGCTGCAAGTGGGCGGCCACCCGTCGAAGGCGGCGCCTGAGATCATCGAGCAGGTGAAGAATCTCGACGGCGACTATCGCTTCGAAACCTATTTTTCGCTCTCGTGCCAGAGCTGCCCGGACGTGGTCCAGGCCTTGAACCTGGCAGCCGTTCTGAACCCGAGGATCCAGCATGTCGCCATCGATGGCGCGCTGTTCCAGGACGAAGTGCAGGCACGCGAAATCATGACCGTGCCGACGATCTTCCTCAACGGCGAACGCTTCGACCAAGGCCGCATGAATCTGGAGCAGATAGTGGCCAAGCTCGATACCAATTCGGGTAAGCGCGATGCCGAAAAAATCGACGCCAAGTCGCCGTTCGACGTGCTGGTGATCGGCGGCGGTCCGGCCGGCGCTGCTGCCGCGGTTTATGCCGCGCGGAAGGGCATCCGCACAGGCGTGGCGGCCGAGCGATTCGGCGGCCAAGTGCTGGACACGCTCGCCATCGAGAACTTCATTTCCGTGCCCGAGACCGAAGGCCCGAAAATGGCCGCCGCCCTGGAACAGCACGTGCGCCATTACGATGTGGACGTGATGAACCTGCAGCGCGCCGAGCAGCTGATTCCGGCCGACGCGAGCGGCTTCGTGCAGGTGAAACTGGCCAACGGCGCCACGCTCAAGTCACGCACCGTCGTGCTGTCGACCGGGGCGCGCTGGCGGCAGATGAACGTGCCGGGCGAGGATCAATATCGCAACAAGGGCGTGGCCTATTGCCCGCATTGCGACGGTCCGCTGTTCAAGGGCAAGCGCGTGGCCGTGGTGGGCGGCGGCAACTCCGGTGTCGAGGCGGCGATCGACCTCGCCGGCATCGTGACCCACGTCACCTTGATCGAGTTCGATGACAAGTTGCGTGCCGACGAAGTCCTGCAACGCAAGCTGCGCAGCCTGGGCAACGTGCGGGTCATTACCAGCGCGCAGACCACCGAAGTGCTGGGCGATGGCAACAAGGTCAACGGGTTGGTCTACAAGGACCGGGTTGGCGGCGATGTGCATCGCGTCGAACTGGAAGGCGTGTTCGTGCAGATCGGGCTGCTGCCCAATACCGAGTGGCTCAAGGGCGTGGTGGCGCTGTCGCCGCGCGGCGAGATCATCGTCGACGACCGCGGCCAGACCAATCTGCCGGGCGTGTTTGCCGCTGGCGATGTCACCACGGTGCCCTACAAGCAGATCGTCATCGCCATGGGTGAGGGTTCGAAGGCGGCATTGAGCGCCTTCGACCACCTGATCCGCTCTACCGCGCCCAGCAGCAGCGGTGCGGTGGCTGAAGCCGCCTGATCTGCGCTGCCCCGTTGGGCGATGCCCCTCCCGCCAGCCGCCGAAGTGGCCGTTGCCGCTCAGGCGGGCGTAAGCTCTCCCCGGGCGCGGTTCCATGCCGCGCCCACCTACTGCGTGAGGTCCGGCATGAACCTGCGTGATCTGAAGTACCTCGTGGCGCTAGCCGACCACAAGCATTTCGGAAGAGCGGCGGCGGCCTGTTTCGTCAGCCAACCCACGCTGTCGACCCAGATCAAGAAGCTCGAGGAGGAACTCGGGGTCCCGCTGGTCGAGCGGGCGCCCCGTAAGGTGATGCTGACGCCCGCCGGGCGCGAGGCCGCCGGCCGGGCGCGCAACATCGTGGCCGAGGTCGAGCAGATGAAGGAGGCGGCCCGCCGCAGCCAGGATCCGGAAGCCGGCACCGTTCGGCTGGGCATCTTCCCCACACTGGGCCCCTACCTGCTGCCGCACGTCGTGCCGCGGATCCGCGAGCGCTTCCCCCACCTGGAACTGCTGCTCGTCGAGGAAAAGAGCGACCAGCTGCTGCGCCAGCTGCGCGAAGGAAAGCTGGACGCGGCAGTGCTTGCCCTGCCGGTCCACGACGACCAATTGCATGCCGAGTTCCTTTTCGAAGAGCCCTTCGTGCTTGCCGTGCCGGATAGTCATCCGCTGGCGCGGCGCCAGTCCCTGGCCCTGGAGGAGCTGTCGGACCTTCGGTTGTTGCTGCTGGAGGATGGGCATTGCCTGCGCGACCAGGCACTGGATGTCTGCCACACCGCAGGCGCCATGGAGAAGTCCGAATTCCAGGCCACCAGCCTGGAGACACTGCGGCAGATGGTGGCCGCCAACGTTGGCGTGACCTTGCTGCCGCTGCTGGCGGTCAAGCCACCGGTGGCCCGTTCGGAGAACGTCCAGTTGATCGGCTTCGACAGCGCTCGCCAGCCCAGTCGCCGCATCGCGATGGTGTGGCGACGTAGCTCGGCCATGGGCGAGTTCCTGCAGCACCTGGCACATCTATTCCAGACCTTGCCGGCGCACCTGTTGCGGTTGGACCGGCCGGCACCTGCGGCCGACGCTGTCGCCGCCTGAACGCATCGCTGGCAGACAGTTCCTTCCACGCACGATAGTTCGGACAATCGACTGGGCGGCTCGCAGGAGCCGCCCACTTCGTTCATCCACAGGAAACCTCATGAACTCCGTACGCCATAGCGGTCTGCCGCCTTCGATCATCGTGTCCAGCCGTGACCTCGCCCGCCTCGAGGCCTTGCTTGAATCCCCTGCGCTAAGCCGTCTGCCGGCAGCGATTGCACTGTCCGGCGAGCTGGCACGTGCCCAGGTGCTGCCCCCCGAGCAGATCCCCGCCGGCGTGGTGACGATGCACTCGCGCATCGACTGCATCGACGAACTGCACGACGAACCCCACCAACTCACCCTGGTCTACCCGCACGAAGCCGATGTGGAGCGGGGCCGCGTCTCGATCCTGGCGCCGGTGGGCAGTGCGCTGCTTGGCCTGTCCGTCGGCCAGACCATCGACTGGCAGGCGCCAGGCGGGCGTCCGCTGCGACTGTGCGTGCGCGCCGTGCACTATCAGCCCGAGGCAGCCGGCGACTTTCACCGATGAAGCGCGCTAACGTAGCGCCCCCGGCTTCCGGTTTATTTCCGCTCCTACACTTTCCTGTTTCGAGATCCCAAGATGACTGCCTCGTCTGATTCCAAGCTTGCCCAGCTCCGCGAACTGTCGGTCGTGGTCGCCGATACCGGCGATTTCGACGCGATCAAGCGCCTCAAGCCGGTGGACTGCACCACCAACCCGACCCTGGTGAAGAAGGCCCTCGATCTGCCGGTCTACGCAGACCTGATCGAGCGCGAGCTGGCCTGGGGCCGCGACCAGGGCGGTGGAGACACGATCGTCAACGAAGTGGCCGACCGCCTGACGGTGGGCGTGGGCGCCATGCTGGCGGCCCTGGTGCCGGGTCGCGTCTCCACCGAGGTGGACGCCGACCTGGCCCATGACACCGCCGCCACGATCGCCAAGGCCCACAAGTTCGTTGCGATGTATGCCGAGCGCGGCGTGCCCCGCGACAAGATCCTGATCAAGGTGGCGGCGACCTGGGAAGGCGTCGAAGCCGCGCGCCAGCTGCAGCAGGACGGTATCGACTGCAACCTGACCCTGATCTTCAACCAGACCCAGGCATTGGCGTGCGCCGAAGCCGGCGTGTTCCTGATCTCCCCTTTCGTGGGCCGCATCCTGGATTGGTACGTCGCCAACGGCCAGGCGCCGGCCAACATCGACGCGGACCCGGGCGTGCAGTTCGTGCGCGGGGTCTATGCCGAGTTCAAGAAGCGCGGTTCGAAGACCGTGGTCATGGGGGCCTCGTTCCGCTCCACCGCGCAGATCGAGGCATTGGCGGGCTGCGATCGCCTGACGATTTCCCCGGACCTGCTCGAAAAACTCGATGCCGAACACGGTGAACTGCCGCGCAAGCTCTTTGCTGCCCCGGCTGCGCCGACGCAGGTGACGCCGATCGACGCGGCGCGCTTTGCCGCGGATGTAGCTGCAGATCCCATGGCGACCGACAAGTTGGCCAGCGGCATCGATGCCTTTGCCAAGGATCTCGACGCCCTGCGCCAGCGCATTCGAGACAAACTGGCCGCTTGAACCAGGCAACGGCGGCGTGCATCCACGCCGCCGTGCTGCCCGCGCATCGGGCCGATGCGCCGCCGTTTCACCACCAGGTTTCGAGTTGCACCCCGAACGTACTTCCCTGAGTCGGTGGCAGCCCCGCGGCGGCGCCGAGCAGGGGCGCGGTGTTGGATCGACCCGCCAACTGCGCGGCGCCATTCCAGTCGGCATAGGTATAGAACACCCGTAATTCCGGGCGTTTGTAGAAGCCCGGCGCACGGGTCAGGATCGCGGCCAGCGTTGCCTTGTCCAGATGCTGGTCCGGGCCTTGCTGCGGACGCACCGCGTCGCGGCCCAGCTCAAGCGCCAATTTGAAGTGCTGGCCAAAGGCCAGTACCGGCCGCACGCCGATCGACCACCAATCCTGCGATATCGCGTTGCCCCCCCGGTCGCGTTGCCAACTCGCGATCCACTGCCCGCCAAACCGCTCGCTGGGCTGCCAGTCCAGGCTTTCCACGATCCGCCAGCGCCATGCAGAGGATCCCGCGTTCAGATCGCCCGTGGCGCCAAGACCGATGCCGGCACCTCGTCCGTATTGCAGGGCCAGGCGATTGCGCCCTCCCAGCACCCCCTTCTGCTCATGCTGCGCGGTCAGCGACCAGCCACCATGGGCGCCATCGATGCCGGGGCGGGGGATCACGCTGAGTCCAATCGCCACCCGACCCCCAGGGTTGGTGGCAATGCCCTCCCATTGCAGGTCGTGGCGACTCACGTAGCGATCGTCACCGATGTCGCCCCGCCGGAAGAAGGCGTAACTGAGCTTCATGCCGTCCGTGCCGATGGCGATGTCTTCCACGCCGGCGCCCACGCCGGTCGGGTTCCAATAGTAGAAATCGTTGATGTGCACGTCGTTTCGCTTGTAGAAGCGACGTCCGGCCCACAACGCACCGCCCCGAAGCCCGGGCACGTCGCGCCATTGCGCCCATAGCTCGCTGTTCTTGTGCCAGCCATCCCGGCCGGAAAAATCCGGACGGTCGCCATAGGGGTTGTAGCCGCTTTCGCGAGCGACCAGGCGCAACGCGCTCCCGTTGGCCCACGGCTGGAAAGTGTGTTCGAGCTCGACTTCGGCAAACTGTTCGCACTCGTTGCCCAGGCGATACTTCGACGGCGCTGCCTGGAGACCGAAGCAGCGTTGCTGCTCACCTTCGACGGTGCTGCCGGCGCCTGCGCGCAGATAACCCTTCGATTCCCAAGCGGCCGCGCCTCCAGGGACCGCCAACAACCCGGCGCAGCACAACATCGCGTACCGAGTGACCTTGCGAACTTCCCCCTCCTGCTGCCGACGTGCGCCGGCCACGGCCTTTTCCATTAGCGTTTCCACCCAGGTTGCCCATGAATCGCGGCCGACAAGGGCGCGCCGGGACGACGCTAGGAGGGGGACTGCCCGGTCGCCGGCACAAACCGGCAAGAACCGCTAACGGGGACGAAAAGCCGTATGCCAATGCGAAAAGCCGCACCCGTTAGGGCGCGGCTTCGCGGGTGCAGCAGGCGGGCGCCGACGAAATGCGCCCGTGGTCGGACTCAGGCGTCCAGGCCGATGGGGCAGCTGACGCCCGTACCGCCGATACCGCAGTAGCCAGCCGGATTCTTGGCCAGGTACTGCTGGTGATAATCCTCGGCGTAGTAGAACGGCGGCGCGGGATAGACGATCTCGGTGGTGATGTCACCGTAGCCGGCTGCCTGCAGCTGCTGCTGGTAGGCATCGCGGCTGGCCAGCACTGCCTCGTATTGGGCCTGGGTGTGGCAATAGATGGCCGAACGGTATTGCGTTCCGGTGTCGTTGCCCTGGCGCATGCCCTGGGTGGGGTCGTGGTTTTCCCAGAAAGTGCGCAGCACCTGGTCGAGGGAAACCTGGGCCGGGTCGAACACCACCCGCACCACTTCCGCATGGCCGGTCATGCCCGAACAGGCTTCTTCATAGGTGGGATGCGGGGTCTGGCCGCCCTGGTAACCCACCGCGGTGGTCACCACGCCCGGCAGCTGCCAGAACTTGCGCTCGGCGCCCCAGAAACAGCCCATTCCCACGTCGAGCACGGCCAGGCCGGCGAAGTCCCCTTGCAGGGGCTGGCCGTTGACGTAGTGGACGTTATTCAGCGGCAGCGGATGGTCTCGGCCAGGCAGTGCTTCGCCGTCTCGCGGAAGGCGCTGCTTGAACGCGCCGATGCCGAGTTTCAGTGCAGATCCAATACCAAACATGGGGGAGCTCCTCTGAGCGTGGCGCTAGGCCGGCAGGAAGCCGGGGTCCGGGTCGCCTTCGGATATGGGGTCGGCTGGCGGTCCGGCCAAGTCCAGGCCGGCCACCACCTCCTGCGCCACTGGCAGCAGGGGATCGGGCACGCACACGCGCAGCACGCCAAACAGCGGCAGCTCACCGCCGCCGCCCAGCAGGCTTTCGCCGAAGACAAAGGCCGGTACCCCGGCATCTTCCAAGGCATGCTTGACCAGATGGGCGTCGAAGAGGTTTTCCGCGCGGTAGACGACCTGCATGGGGCAGTGCTCGCTATGAGGACAGGCCGAGGATAAAGCCGACGCCACGCGCCGGCGTGTGCGCGGTTCAGCTGGTCCGGCGGCCCGGAGGCCCAGCGGGCGGCAACGGCTTGTTAAACTGGGGGTCTTTCCGATTTCCGGCCCGGCATGTCCAGCTCCTTCGAAACCCCCGCCGCCGATCCCGGCCGCCCCGAGACCGCTGCTCCCGAAAAGCGCGACTTCATCCGCCAGATCGTCCGCGAGGACCTGGGCAGCGGCAAGCATCAAGCCGTTCGCACTCGCTTCCCGCCCGAGCCCAATGGCTATCTGCACATTGGTCATGCCAAGGCGATCTGCCTGAACTTCGGCATCGCCGCCGAGTTCGACGGACGGTGCAACCTGCGCTTCGACGACACCAATCCGGCCAAGGAAGATCCCGAGTTCGTCCGGGCCATCGAGGACGACGTGCGGTGGCTCGGTTTCGAGTGGGCGTCGCTGCGCCACGCCTCGGATTATTTCGAAGTCTATTACCGCGCCGCGCAGAAGCTGATCGCCGACGGCAAGGCATTCGTTTGCGACCTCTCCGCCGAGCAGGTGCGCGAGTACCGCGGCACGCTGACCGAACCGGGCCGCAATTCGCCCTATCGCGATCGCAGCGTGGAGGAGAACCTGGACCTGTTCGCGCGCATGCGCGCCGGCGAGTTCCCCGATGGCGCCCGCACGGTCCGGGCCAAGATCGACATGACCAGCGGCAACATCAACCTGCGCGATCCGGCGCTGTATCGCATCAAGCACGTAGAGCATCAGAACACCGGCAGCGACTGGCCGATCTATCCGATGTACGACTTCGCGCACTCGCTGGGCGATGCGGTGGAAGGCATCACCCACTCGCTATGCACGCTGGAGTTTGAAGACCACCGCCCGCTGTACGACTGGTGCGTGGACAACGTCGACCTGACCGGCCATCCGGAATTGCTCGGCTCGTTGCTGGACAAGGGCTATCCGAACGAGGCGGCCAAACCACGTCAGATCGAGTTCTCGCGACTCAACATCAACTACACGGTGATGAGCAAGCGCAAGCTCACCCAGCTGGTCGCCGAAGGCCTGGTGGACGGCTGGGACGATCCGCGCATGTACACCCTGCAGGGCTTGCGCCGGCGCGGCTATACGCCGGCGGCATTGCGCCTGTTGGTGGACCGCATCGGCATCAGCAAGCAGAATTCGGTGATCGATTTCTCGGTGCTGGAAGGTTGCCTTCGCGAGGACCTGGACGTCACCGCGCCGCGCCGCATGGCGGTGATCGATCCGATCAAATTCGTGCTTACCAACCTGCCGGAGCATCACCAGGAATCGCTGGAGTTCGCCAACCACCCGAAAGACGAGTCCTTCGGTGCGCGGCAGGTGCCGTTCTCGCGGGAACTGTGGATCGAGCGCGAGGATTTCGCCGAAGTCCCGCCCAAGGGTTGGAAGCGCCTGGTGCCCGGCGGCGAAGTTCGATTGCGTGGCGCAGGCATCGCGCGCGTGGATGAAATGGTCAAGAACGAGGCCGGCGAGATCGTCGAGCTGCGGGGCTGGCTGGATCCGGAATCGCGCCCGGGCATGGAAGGCGCCAATCGCAAGGTCAAGGGCACCATCCACTGGGTCAGCGCGCAGCATGCCGTGCCGGCCGAGATTCGCCTGTACGACCGCTTGTTCTCGGTCGAGAACCCGGACGACGAGTCGGAAGGCAAGACCTACCGCGACCACCTCAACCCGGCGTCCAAGCGCAGCGTGCGTGGCTACCTGGAGCCGGCGGCCGCCGCGGCTACCCCGGAGCAGGTCCTGCAGTTCGAACGCATGGGGTATTTCGTCGCCGATCGCCACGACCACACCGCCGCTGCGCCGGTATTCAACCGCAGCGTCACCCTGCGCGACACCTGGGCAAAGTAGGCCTGGTGCCCGGGCGCCGACTGAGCGGCGCTCGGCGAGGGCTTTCGGCCCGCGTGGCTTGGCTGGCAGGGACTTGCAAAAGACCTGCCCGCCGCGCGGATTGATTCCGCCCGAACCTGGCCGGCAGGCCGACAGGTGATGCGCATCGGCGGAGCAAACGGGCAGATCAGATCAAGACGCCCGCCCGGTGCAACCGTCATGCTGCGCACATGCAGATCGGATCCAGCACTTCCTCGCCACGCCCCATCGCCACCGGCGTGGCTTGCGGCGTCGCCGCCGGCGCGCTGTGGGGCCTGGTGTTCCTCGCGCCCCAGCTGCTGGGCGAGTTCAACCCACTGCAGTTGTCGGTATCGCGCTACCTCGCCTATGGGCTGATCGCCTTGCTGGTGCTGGCGCCGCGTCTGCGTCGCGCATTGGCCCCGGTGGGCATCGATGACTGGTGGACACTGCTGCGCCTGAGCGTGCTCGGCAACCTCCTGTACTACGTGCTGCTGGGAACGGCGGTGCAGTGGGCCGGCGGTGCCGCTGCTTCGCTGATCGTCGGCCTGTTGCCGGTCGCGGTAACGCTGGTCGGCTCGCGCACCGCCGGGGCGCTGCGCCTGTCGTCGCTGGCATGGCCGCTGGTGCTGTGCGTCGTGGGCGTCGCGTTGGTGGGTGCGCAAGCGCTGATCGGGGAACACGGGGGCTCGCACGGATTGGGCAAGCGGGCGGCGGGCCTGGCGTACGCGTTCGGCGCCTTGCTGTCGTGGACCGCGTACTCGGTGGGCAATGCGCGCTGGTTGTCGCGACGGCCGGCCATTTCCAGCCAGGACGGCTCCCTGCTGACCGGCGTGGCCACCGGCGCGCTGGCGCTGTTGCTCGCGCCGTTCGCTTTTCTCTTCGGTGCCGCGCACGCCCCCGCAGACTGGTGGCGGTTCTGGAGCATCGCGGCGGTGCTGGCCCTGCTGGCCTCGGTCATCGGCAACGCGCTGTGGAATCGCAGCAGCCGATTGCTGCCATTGACCCTGGTGGGCCAGATGATCGTGTTCGAGACGGTCTTTGCGCTGATCTACGGGTTCGCCTGGGAAGGCCGCTGGCCGAACCTGCTGGAGCTGCTGGCGATCGGCTGCCTGCTGGCCGGGGTGTATGGCTGTACGGCTGCGCACCTGGAACGGAAGCGGCCGAACTGAGTCGGCGTCACGGACCGGCGCAGTCGGCCGTTTAAGATGGGGCTCCTACCTGCGGGAGTGCGCCATGACTTTGCGGACCCGCCTGTTTGCGCTGGCACTGGTCCTGGCGTGCAGCAGCTGTGCCGCCGCGCCGACGCCGCCGGCCACCAAATCCACCGCGCCGGCCGTCTCACCGGTCCCCGCCGTGGTCGTCGCGCTGGATGCGACCTGCCGCACAGACGCCGATTGCACCGTCAAGAATGTCGGCAACTGCTGTGGCGCGTTTCCAGCCTGCGTGAACGTTGCCAGCCCCACCAACCCCGCCGCCGTGCAAGCGCAATGCCGCGCCAGCGGTCGAATGAGCGTGTGCGGTTTCCGCGAGATCTCCGCTTGCCAATGCGTACAAGGCCAATGTGCCGCAAAGGGGGCCGGGACCGATACACTGCGCCGCCCCATCGACTCCCCCGAGCCCATCCGCTGATGCTGTACGCGCAAGTCCACCTCACACTGCCTGCCTGGGTGCACGAACAGGTCGACCTGGCCGCGCACTATCGCGATGACGCGAGCAAGGTCGAACTGGCGATCGCCTTGTCGCGGCTCAATCTGGAAGCGCGTTCGGGCGGCCCCTTCGGCGCTGTGGTGTTTGGGCCGGACGACCGCATCATCTCGGTCGGCGTAAACCGCGTCGTACCGCACAGCACCTCGCTTGCCCATGCCGAAAACATGGCCTACATGCTGGCCCAGCAACGCCTGCAGACGCCGCGCCTCAACGATGTGGTCAAGCCGATCACCCTGGCGACCTCGTCCCAGCCGTGCTGCCAATGCTATGGCGCCACGGTGTGGGCGGGCATCGATCGATTGCTCATTGGCGCGCGCGCCGAGGACGTGATGGAACTGACGCAGTTTGATGAAGGCCCCCTGCCGGTCGACTGGGTAGGCGAATTGACCCGGCGCGGTATCGAAGTCGTGCGTGACCTGCATCGCGAGCAGGCACGTGCGGTGCTGCGCCAATACGGAGAGAGCGGTGGCGAACATTATTGAGAGGCCGCTTTGAACGGTCTGCTGTGTTATTGCCGGCAGGGCTTCGAGCCGGAGCTGGCGGCTGAGCTGGGCGAGCGGGCCGCCCTGGCCGGACACCCTGGCTACGCGCGCGCACAACGCAACGACGGATACGTGCTCTTCTTTTGCGAGGCGCCCGCGGCACTGTCTGCCTGCCTGCCATGGCGCGAGCTGATCTTTGCACGCCAGAAACTGGTGCTGCTGGCCGAACTCCGCGACATCGATCCCCGTGACCGCATCACGCCCGTACTGGCCGCGCTGTCGGATCTGTCCGCGGGCACGGGGCACCCGGGGGGACAGCCGTTCGGGGATCTGTGGGTCGAGCATCCCGATTCCGATGCCGCCAAGCCGTTGGCTGGCCTGGCGCGCAGCTTTGGCAACGCGCTGCGCCCGGCGCTGCGCAAGGCCGGCCTGCTGACCGCCAAGGCACATCCCGGGCTGGCACGTCTGCACCTGTGCTTCCTCGATGGCGACCATGTGCTGCTGGCGCATGCCGACCCCGACGACAGCGCACCCTGGCCCCTCGGCATCCCCCGCCTCAAGCTGCTGCCAGACGCTCCGTCGCGTTCGGCGCTCAAGCTTGAGGAGGCCTTCCTCACGCTGTTCTCGCCCGAAGAGCGGCAGGCCCGCATTCGCCCGGGCATGCGTGCGGCCGATCTCGGGGCCGCTCCCGGCGGCTGGACCTGGGTGCTCACCCGCGAACACATGCAGGTGATCAGCGTCGACAATGGCCCGCTGCGCCAGCATGTGCTCGATAGCGGACTGGTCGAACACCTGCGCGCAGACGGCTTCCAATGGAAGCCGGAAAAGCCGCTGGACTGGATGGTCTGCGACATGGTCGAGCAACCGCGCCGCGTCGCTGAGCGCATGGCGACCTGGTTTCGCGAGGGTTGGTGCCGCCAGGCGATCTTCAATCTCAAGCTCCCGATGAAGAAGCGCTGGGATGAAACCCGGTTATGCCTGGACCTGTTGGGCGACCAGGCCGGCGTGCCCCTATTGCTCAGGGCCAAGCAGCTGTATCACGATCGCGAGGAAATCACCGTTTTCGCCGGACCGCACGGGCCACCGCGCTGACGTCCCTATCCACTGGAGCTTGCTGATGCGCCTGATGCTGCCGCTGCTGCTGTCCCTGACCCTCGCCGGCCCTGCCCTGGCTGCCGACACGCCCCGTGCCTGGCAGGCATGGGACTACGTGGACGACGGGGTGTTCACCTCGGACATCGAAGGCCCCGCAGTCGGGCCCGACGGTGCGTTGTACGTCGTCAATTTCGCCCACAACGGCAGCATCGGCCGGGTGACGCCGAAAGCGGGCCGGGGCGAGGCTGTTTTGTTCGTCGAGCTACCCGCGGGCAGCGTCGCCAACGGGATCCGCTTTGCCGCCGATGGCAGCATGCGGGCCGCCGACAAGGCAGGACGCAAATTGCTCAAGATCGATCCCGCCAGTGCCGCCGTGACCACGCTGGCAGAGCTGCCGGGCTCGACCGGGCCCAACGACCTGACCCTGGATAGCGCAGGGCGCGCCTACCTGAGCGACCCGGACTGGAACACCCAGACCGGCCGACTGTGGCGCGTCGATCCGGATGGCAAGGTGCATTTGCTCGAGGATTCGATGGGCACGACCAATGGCATGGAGATCAGCCCGGACGGGCGGCATCTCTACGTCAACGAAAGCATCCAGCGCACGGTGTGGGTCTACGACCTGCACGATGGCGAGCTCAGCAACAAACGCATCCTCCATCGTTTCGAGGATTTCGGCCTGGACGGCATGCGTTGCGATCCCCAGGGCAACCTCTACGTGGCCCGCTACGATGGCGGCCAGGTCGCGGTGCTGAGTCCGCAAGGCAAGCTCCTGCGCACCATCGCCTTGAAGGGCCGCAAACCCAGCAACGTCACTTTCGACGGCGCCCAGGTCTACGTGACCCTGCAGGACCGCGGCGCGATCGAGACGTTCTACGTCGATCCGCCCGGCCAGCCCGACACCCTGAACCGCTAAGCGCCGGGGCGCCCGCCCCGGGCGCCCTCGCCGTGAAGGTCTCAGCGGGCGCAACGGGCCGAGTGCAAGCTGCTGTTCCATCGGGCCCCATCCAGGAGAGCCGGCCATGAACACGCTGCAATTGCAGGACCCGGCCGCGTTCGGCAACGAGTTCCTGCGCCTGACCCTGCTCCAGGGTTTCCAGTCCCTGACCAAGCGCGACCTTGAGCTGTTGATCTTCGTGCTGCTCGAGCGCGATGGCGCAATTTCGCGCGCCGAGTCCAATGCCTCTGTCGCCCTGAAACTGCGTGTGACCACCGCGAAGGTGAAGGCATTGCGTCGCGACGGCTACGCCCGCTGGCGGGCGCTGGTGCCTGAAGCGGCCGACCAGGCGCTACGGCGCATCGTGGCCACCGCCTTCACCGAAGCCAATCTCGATGCCGGTGCCAAGCACGTGAGCGAGCGCAACCGCAAGGAAGGCTTCATTGCCGTGCGCATCGAGCATCCCGACGATGCGCAGCAGTTCGAGCAGGCCATTCTCGATGTCGGGGCCTTGCCGGTGTACGAGCGCAACCGCGAAGTGTTGGTCGTGCGTTTCGATACCCTGCTGAAGATCGCCGAACGATGGGGTCATCTGCAGGCCGATCCGCAGGCGATCGTTCGTCGATTGAAAGACCTGGCGCCCACCTCGGAAGAACTGGCCGAGCTGTTGAAAAAGGATATCGCCCAGCTACGTTGGGACGATGTGCGCCGCGCCCTGAACGGACTCGGCGCCAAGGCCGTCGCCGACAGCGCGAACGACCTGCTCAAGGGGTTGCTGAAGCTGGTGTTCCCCTTCGGCTGAGCGGACGCGGAACAGCAGCGCTGCCGGGCCGGCGCCGAGGATTTCGACGCCCCGCCCCGGGGGACGTGATGCCGTCGCGGCCGGGGGGCCCGCAGGATCGCCGGGTCAGCCGGCGATCGTGATTTTCTCCCCGCCAGTCCGTGCCGACGCAAAGATCGCATCCATCACCCGCATGTCGGCCAATCCTTCTTCGCCAGGCGCGCGCAACGCCGTGCCCTGCATGATCGCCAATGCATCGTCATCCATCTGCAACGCTTGCTGGTGCTGCACTTTTGCGTCCAGCACGATGCCGTCGCTGGTGCGACCGGCGATACCGTCATAGCTCTGGAATGGGGACAGCTCATACCAGCCGCGCTCGCAATCCACGTGCAGCTGGTTCATGGTGGTGCCGAAGCTGGTCGCGCAATCGGCCACGACGCCGCCCGGAAAATCCAGGGTAAAACGCGTCGTCTCGTCCACGCGGTCGAACAACTGCGGGCGGCGCACCTCATGTCGCGCACTCACCGCGAGCGGCTCCAGGCCGGTGGTGTAGCGCGCACCGTTCAACGCATAGACCCCCATGTCATACATCGCACCGCCACCGCGCTTGGGATCCAGGCGCCAGTTGTCGGGCGAGGCGCCGTCGAAACCGTTGAAGCCGGCCTCGGCGCGCACGCGGCGAATTGCCCCATAAGGCTTGTCTTTCGCATAACCCATCACGCGGCGCGTATTGGGCTCATGCTGCATGCGGTAACCGATCGCCAGCTTCACCTTGTTGCGATGGCAGGCATCGATCATGCGCTGGGCCTGCGCCGCATCCATGGCCATCGGCTTCTCGCACCAGACGTGTTTTCCCGCCTCGGCGGCGGCGATCGTGTATTGGGCGTGCAGGCTGTTGGGCAGCACGACATAGACCACGTCGATGTCCGGGTTGTCGGCGATCGAGGCGAAGTTCTCGTAGTTGTAGACGTTGCGATCCGGAAGCCGGTAACGCCGCTGCCATTCCTCGGCCTTGGCGGGCGTGCCGGTCACGATGCCGGCCAGCCGGCAATGCCGCGTGAGCTGCAAGGCCGGCGCCAAGCGGCCTTCGCTGTAGCCCCCCAGACCGACGAGCGCGACCCCCAGCGGCTTGCCGGTCGAGGTGGCTGCGCGTGCGCGCCACGGCAATGCAGCCGCCACGCCGGCGCCCAGCGCCGCCTGGAGAATTTTTCTGCGGGACCATTCGATATCGCTCATCGCTACCTCTTCTCGCGGTGGGGATCCCGTGCAAGCACGGGATGGAATATCCAGCCGATCTCAGCGCGGCGCGAGGCCTGCGGCGCGCCGCCACAACAGGTCGACCAAAGGAGGCAAACGGCCCGCCAGGCCCAGTACCGCACCGCGCGCGAGGGTCAGATGCATCTCGTCATTGGAGAACACTTTGTTGATCGCATCGAACCCATAGGCGGCCATGGCGTTTTCGCTGCGCCGTTCCCGCGCCCACCGGCGCAGGCGATGCGAAGCGTGCCAGTCGACCCGCCGCTGGCGCGCATCCAATACCAGCGCGCGCAAAGCCGCCACGTCGCGCAGGCCCAGGTTGACGCCCTGCCCGGCCAAGGGATGCACTACGTGGGCGGCGTCGCCCAACACCAGCACACGGCCGGCGACGTGGTCGCGGACCAGCTGCCGGCGCAGCGCAAACGTGGCACGCGGGGACGCCAGCCGCACCTTGCCCAGCCGCCCGGCGAAGGCCTGTTCCAGCTCCCTCGCAAAGGCGCCCTCCTCGACATCGAGCAGGCGTTGCGCCTGGTCCTCGGGCAGTGTCCACACGATCGAGCTTCTACCATCGGCAAATGGCAGGAAGGCCAACGGCCCTGTGGCCAGAAAGCGCTGCCAGGCCGTGCTTTCATGGGGCCGCTCGGTCTGCACGAAGGCGACCAGTCCGCGTTGCCCATAGTCCCGCCGCGACACCGTGATCCCGGCCAATTCCCGCAACGTCGACTCCGCGCCATCCGCGGCGATGGCCATCGCCGCGTCGACGCGTTCGCCATTGTCCAGACGCAGGCGAACGCCACGCTCGTCCTGCTCCAATGCCTCCACCCGTGCCGGGCAGTGCAGTTGCACACCGGCACCCGGCAGCGCCGCCCAAAGACGATCGACCAGCAAATCGTTCTCGACGATCCAACCGAGTTGCTCGCGGCCAAAGGCATCGGCGTCGAAGGTCAGTTCCCCGCCGCCGCCGGCATCCCACACACGCATGCGCCGGTAAGGCTGTACACGTGCCGCACGCACCTGGGGCCACACGCCCAGCGAATCCAGCAAGGCGGCATTGTCCGCCGCGAAGGCGTAAACCCGCAGGTCCGGTGCGTCCGCTCGCCAGCGGGGGGGCTGGCGACCTTCGATCAAGGTCACGCTGAGGCCAGCCTCGGCCAACGCCAAGGCGCACGCCGCGCCGACGACACCCCCGCCGGTGATCGCCACATCCACGCCGGCGCGCCGGTTCATGGGTTGCTCCTGCACAGGCGCGGCACTTGGCCACGGAAGCCCATCGCTCCGGCGACCAGCATGCCTTGCAAGGGAGAGTGCCGGGCCGCTGCCAGCAGGCCCAGGCTGCGCAATGGACGCAACAGCGCCGAGGACTGCCCGGTCAGCAGCGCCAGGCCGCCCGAAAAAGCAATGGTCTGCTCGCGATCGGACTTGCGGCGTGTTGCATAGTCCGACAGCAGCGATCCGGCACCGGGATCCGATCGATCGTCTTCGATCAGCTCGGCCAGGGTCAGTGCGTCGCGAAGGCCCAGATTGAAGCCCTGTGCACCCAGCGGATGCACGGTCTGCGCAGCGTTGCCCAGCAGGACCACGCGATCGGCGACCAATTGGTCCGCCAGCACCTGCACGATGGGATACGCGCTGCGCTCGCCACTGGCGACCAGCTGCCCGGCCCGCCAACCGGCCGCCCGCTGCAGTCGAGCCAGCCAACCCGCCTCGTCCAGCGCAGCCACGGCCTCGGCCTCCTGCCGCGCCACCCCATGGACCGCCCCGTAATGACGATCACCACGCGGCAGCAGTGCCGTGGGACCGGTGTCGTGGAATCGTTCGTAGGCGGTGCCGTCCGGGATTCGCCTCGCACGCACGCGCGCCACGAACAAGGTCTGCAGGAAATCGTGCTCCTGCGTGCCGATATGCAGCAGCTCACGCACCGCGCTGCGCGTACCGTCGGCGCCGACCAGCAAGCGCGCATGCAGTAGTCGCTCGCCCGCTTCGCAGGCCACGCGCACCGGCCGCAGGCCTTCGTGCACCGGACCGGTGCCGATGAAGCGCGCCGGCCGGTAGCGGGTCAGGTGGCGAGCCTCTTGCAGTTTGCTTTCGAGTGCCTCGCCGAAATCGCGGGCCACCACCACCTGTCCAAAGCTGTCGCGGCCATAATCGGTGGCGTCGAGCTGGACGCAACCGAAGTCCCCGGCTCGACTGACGTGGATGCGCCGGATCGGTCCGGCCGGTTGACCCAGTCGCGCCATCACTCCCAAGGCGGACAAAGCCTGCACCGATGCGGCGGCAAAGCTGAGGTTGCGTTGGTCGAATGCCGGCGGCAGTGTCCCGCCCGCACTGGCTTCCACCAGGCCGACATCCAGCCCCACGCGATCCAGCGCGATCGCCAGGCTGGCGCCCACCAGGCCGCCCCCCACGATCACTACGTCATGTGTCTGCGTCATGTCGCCCATGATAAGCGCTGGCCTGCGGAAGGCACTGTCGACCGCGCCGGATCAGGCCCCGGAGCCGTTAGAATCGCCCTTGCATTCCCATTCCGGACCCGCCATGAACGCCCGCAGCCAACACGCCTTCGCCCTGCTCCTGTTGGCCCTGCTCATGGCCGCCACCCGCATCAACCACTTCGCGCCGGTGCCGGATGCTTCGTGGGCCGTGTTCTTCCTCGGTGGCCTCTACCTGCGCAGTTGGACCCGCTGGGCATTCCCGCTGCTGATGGGACTGGCAGTGCTGGTCGACTGGCTGGTGATCCGCGGGCAGGGCATCGCGTTCTGGCAACACTATTGCGTTTCGGCGGGGTACCTGGCGCTGGTGCCGGCCTATCTTTCCCTGTGGGCCGGTGGCGCGTGGCTGGCACGCCTGCCTGCGGTGGCGACGTGGCTGGCGGTCCTGCGCGGCGCCGGCGTGCTCGTGCTTGCGGTGGCTGCCTGTCATTTGATCGCGCAGGGCGCGTTCTACTGGAGCAGTGACAGCGTCACCGCACCGACAGTGGGCGGCTGGCTGCAGAATTATGCGGACTGGTTCGCGCCCTACCTGCGCACTGCCGTGCTCTACGTTGCCGGCGCGGAGTTGCTGCGGGCCGGCCTGCGCGCACTGTCGCGCACGACGGCTTCGCACGGCACCCCGGCGCTCTGAGGCCATGGGTCATCGGCTTTCGAAGATCTACACCCGCACCGGCGACGACGGCAGCACCGGGTTGGGCGACGGCAGCCGGACCGGCAAGGATGCGCTGAGGGTCAACGCCTACGGCACCGTGGACGAAGCCAACTCGTCGATCGGGCTGTTGCTGGCGGCGCCCGGCCTGAGCGAAGAGATCACCGTCCTGCTGACCGCCATCCAGCACCAGCTGTTCGACCTGGGCGGCGAGCTGTGCATTCCCGGGCACGCGGCGATATCGGCCGATGACATCCAGTGGCTGGAAACGCGCCTGGATGCGTTCAACGACCACCTGCCGCCGCTGAAGGATTTCATCCTGCCCGCCGGTGGCGAGGCGGCCGCCCGGTGCCACCTGGCCCGCACGATCGTGCGCCGCGCCGAGCGAGAAACCGTCGCGCTCTCGCGGCACGAGCCTGTGCGCGCCGAGGCCATCGGCTATCTCAACCGGCTGTCCGACCTGCTGTTCGTCCTTGCCCGCGTACTGGCCCGGGCCGCTGGCCACGGCGAGGTGCTGTGGCAACACCAGCATCGTCGCGCCTGAGCGCGCCGCCAGGCGCAGCGACACGCTAGAGTGCCCGCATGCTGGTCTTTACCCATCCCGCCTGCCTGGGGCACGACCCGGGCCCGGACCATCCCGAATCCCCCGAACGCCTTGCAGCGGTCGTCCAGGCGTTGCGCGAAGGCTGCCCGGACCTGGACTGGCGTGAGGCGCCGCTGGCCAAGCTCGGCGATCTATGCCGGGTACACGAGCGCGAGCTGATCGACCTGGTGCTCGATGGCCCGGCCGACGGGCATCGCATGCTCGACGTGGACACCGTGATGTCGCCCGGCTCGCCCGCGGCCGCATTGCGGGCCGCCGGCGCCGGGGTAGCCGCGGTCGATGCGGTCATGACCGGCACCGACCCGATCGCCTTTTGCGCGGTGCGCCCCCCCGGCCACCATGCCACCGCCGCCACGGCCATGGGTTTTTGCCTTTTCAACAATATTGCCGTGGCCGCCGCCCATGCACGGGACAAGCACGGACTGGAACGGGTGGCGATCGTGGACTTCGACGTCCACCACGGCAACGGCACGCAGGCGATCTTTGAGCGCGAACCCGGGGTTCAATACCTGAGCACGCACGAATCCGGGCTCTATCCGCACTCCGGCGGCGTCTACGAGCGAGGCGTGGGCAATGTCCACAACGCGCTACTCCCGCCGGGCAGCGGCGGGTTTCGTTTCCGCAACACCTGGGCCGACCAGATGCTGCCCTTGCTTGAGGCGTTCAAGCCGCAGCTGGTACTGATCTCGGCCGGCTTCGATGCCCACATGCGCGATCCACAGGCCGACCTCATGCTTGAGGCCGAGGATTTCGGCTGGGTCACGGCCGAGCTTCGTCAAGTCGCCGAGCGCCATGCCAGGGGGCGCATCGTCTCGATGCTGGAAGGCGGCTACGACTTGCAGGGCTTGCGCGAAAGCGCCCTGGCCCACGTGCGGGCGCTACGTTGAGCCGGCGAGCCGGCCAGCATTCCCGCTGCCCCACCGATGAATCCCGTCCCGCACGCGCTCCGGGTCTTCATTGCCCCCATGCAGCCTATGCGGCAAGCTAACGGCCGTTTTCATGTCGATCCCCATCCGCGTGCGCCGAGCTCTTCGCCTGCTGCCCCTACCCCTGAGCATCGCCATCTGCCTACCGGCAATGGCCGACGAAAAGCCGTTGAAGTGGGATCTGTGCCCGGCCGTGATCCCACTTCCCGGATTCGAACAGGCCCCGCCCGCGGACAAGGCCCTTGCCGATACCCGCCAGCAATTGCCCACCGACGTCGAGGGCGATGAGCTCAGCGGCACCGAAACGATGCCGCAGTACCAGGGCAACGTGACCCTCAAGCGCGGCGACCAGTTCCTGCATGCCGACAGCCTGCGCATGGATACCGAAAGCGGCAATTACATCGCCGAGGGCGATGTCCGCTACCAGGACTCCTCGTTCCGAATGGTGGCCGATCGTGCCGAGGGCAACCAGGACACCGATACCCACAAGGTCACCGACATCCGTTACCAGTTGGTGGATCGCCGCGGCAGCGGCGGCGCCCGGACCGTGGACCTGCAGGGCTCGGTCGGGCAGATGCACCACTCCACCTACACCACCTGTGATCCCTCGCAAGTGGTGTGGCAGCTGAAAGCGCCGGAAATCGACGTCGACAACGAAGAAGGCTTCGGCACGGCCCGCAACGCGGTGTTGCAGATCGGCAAGGTGCCGGTGCTCTACATGCCCTGGTTCAAGTTTCCGATCGATGATCGCCGGCAGACCGGCCTGCTGTATCCGCAGCTGAGCATCTCCGGACGCAACGGCTTCGACTACACCCAGCCGATCTATCTGAACCTGGCGCCGAACTACGACGACACGATCTACCCGCGCATCATGACCGAGCGCGGCTTCATGCTCGACAACGAATTCCGCTACCTCTACGAGGGCGGTCGCGGCGAGCTGCATACGGCCTACATGCCCAACGACAAGCTGCGCGACAAAGATCGCGGTCGCGTCGGATACACCGGCTACCACAACATCGACCAGCACTGGCAGGCACGCGCAAACGTGGCCTGGGTGAGTGACGAGCGCTATACCGAGGACTTCTCCAGCCGCCTCAATGGCGTGGCGGTCTCCAACCTGCAGAGCACCGTCGGCGTTTACGGCACCGGCAACTACTGGAACGCCGGCCTGATGGCCGACTACTGGCAGCTGACCGACTACACCTTGACCGAGGCCGCGCTGCCCTACAACCGCCAGCCGCGCGCGTTTTTCAATTGGAACCAGCCCTTCGGACGGTGGTTCGAGGCAGGCGTCTACGCCGAGGCCGTGCGTTTCGTCCATGGCGATGTGCATGCCAAGACCATCGACGCCGACGGCGAATACGTGCGCACCGGCGAAGTCACCGAGATGCCGGGCGGCAACCGGCTCGATGTAAAGCCCTATATTTCCTTCCCGTTGTCGGGCGCTGCCTGGTATATCACTCCCACCCTGGCCTGGCGCTACACGGCTTACCAGCTCGATCGCGAACTGGCGGAGCAGTTGCGCGCCAGTGGCGGCAGCGGCGACCGCTCCCCCACCCGCAGCATGCCCATCACCAGCGTGGATGTAGGCCTGTTCTTCGATCGCGACACGACCATTGGCCGCACCCGCTACCTGCATACCCTCGAGCCGCGGCTGTACTACCTCAATACCCCGTACCGCGACCAGGACGACCTGCCGCTGTTCGACACGCGCGCCTTCACCTTCAGCTGGGGCCAGCTGTTTCGCGATAGCCGCTACACCGGTGGCGATCGGCAGAACGACGCCAACCAGCTCACCGCTGCCGTGACCACCCGGCTGCTGCGCCAGTCCGACGGCCGCGAGAAGTTGTCGGCCAGCATTGGCCAGATCTTCTATTTCGAGGATTCGCAGGTCACCCTCAACAGTAGCGAACCGCCGGTCGAGCAGGGCAAGTCGGCGTGGGTAGCCGACGTCAATTACCTGCTCAACGACCGCTGGACCTTGGGCGCCACCTACCAGTGGAACCCGAACTATCGCAAGGAAGACCTGGCCAGCATCCGCACGCGCTACCTGCTGGACAACGACGGCATCATCAACCTGGCCTACCGCTACCGTCGCAACACCTACGACAACACCGACCAGCTTGAACAGGCCGATTTCTCGTTCCTGTACCCGATCAACCCCACCTGGAGCGTGGTCGGGCGCTACTACTATTCGCTGCTGGACCAAAAGCCGCTGGAAATCATCGGCGGCGTTCAGTGGGACAGCTGCTGCCTGGCGGTCCGGGTGCTGGGACGTCGCTACGTTCGCAACCGCGAGGGCGAGATGAACAACTCCATCCAGCTGGAGTTCGTGCTCAAGGGACTGGGCTCGGCTGGCCAGAACACGGAGCGCACCTTGCGCCGTGCTATTCTCGGCTATTACCGCGACGACCTGTACCTGGTCCCGCCCAGCAACACCACGACCGATCCGGACGATTACGATCCGAACCAGATTCCATGAGCCGACTGATCCCAGCTTTCCTTGCCTCGCTGCTGGCCTTGTCCAGCGCTCTCCCGCCGGTGGCATCGGCTCAGACCTCACAGCCCTTGGACCGCATTGCGGCGATCGTCGATGAAGACGTGATCCTGCAGAGCGAACTGGACCGGGCACTGGTCAACGTACGCTCCCAGTACGCCGGCCGCGAGAACCAGTTGCCGCCGCCGGACGTGCTGCAGCGCCAGGTCCTCGAACGCCTGGTGCTGGTCAAATTGCAGGTGGGTCGCGCAGAGGGCAGCGGTATCCGTGTAACGGATGAAGAGCTCAATCGCGCGATTGCCAGCATCGCCCAGCAGAACGGCACCAGCGTGGACGGCCTGCGCCAGAAGCTGGCGGCCGACGGCTTGTCCTACAACGACTTCCGCAACTCGGTCCGCGAGGAAATCACGGTCCAGCGCCTGCGCCAGAGCTTCGCGCAGAGCCGCATCGTGGTCAGCGAAGGCGAAGTCGATGCCGCCCTGGCACAGCAGTCCTCCGGCGGGCGCCAGTTCCACTTGGCGCATATCCTGGTGGGCTTGCCGGAAGGCGCCAACGCAGAACAGATCGCGACGGGCCAGCAGAAGATCGATGGCGTCAAGACGTTGGTGGACAAGGGTGAGCTGGACTTCGCCGCCGCCGCCGTCCGCTATTCCGACAGCCCCAATGCACTGGAAGGTGGCGACCTCGGCTGGCGCAGCCTGGACGAGATCCCCAACGCGTTCGCGACGCTGGTCAAGGACATGCAGGCAGGCCAGGTGGCCGGTCCGCTGCGCGGCCCCAGCGGCTTCCAGCTGCTGAAGCTGGTCGAGATCCGCGAAAGCGAAGGTGCCCAGAAGAACATGGTCACCGAGTACCACGCACGCCACATCCTGGTTCGCACGACCCCGAGCCAGACAGAAGCCCAGGCCAAGGCCAAGATCGACACCCTGCGTGCCCGCATCGAAGGTGGTGCGGACTTCCAGGCCGTGGCCAAGGAGTCCTCGGAAGATACGAACAGCCGTGGCCAGGGCGGTGACCTGGGCTGGTTCCCGGCGGACGCTTTCGGTCCGGATTTCGGCCGCCAGGTGTCGGCGCTGAACGATGGCCAGGTTTCGCAGCCGTTCCGTACCGACGCAGGCTGGCACATCTTGCAGGTCGAAGGCCGTCGCGAGACCGACACCGGTGATCAGAGCCAGCGGTCGCAGGTTCGCGAGACCATCGGTCGTCGCAAGCTGGAAGAGGAATACAACCGCTTCCTGCAGGAACAGCGCGGCGAAGCCTACGTCAGCTTCCGTGTCGGCGACCGCGCCGACAACAATGCCAGCGCCGCTCCGGCCCCGCAGCCTGCGGCTCCGGACCAACCCAAGCCGTAAGCCCATGGACCTGCCCACGCTCGCGCTGGTACCGGGCGAGCCGGCAGGGATCGGGCCGGAACTGTGTGTCCGCCTGGCGCAGCAACCGCGCCAGGATTGCCATCTGGTGACCTACGCCGACCCGGCCACGCTGACCGCGGCCGCTGCCGCGCTGGGTCTGCCACTGCACCTGCTGCCGCCTGATCGCAGCGCGCGCCTGCCGGGCGAAATGGCCCTGCAACCCGTCCCGCTGGCCCAGCGCAGCCGCCCCGGCCATCCGGATCCAGCCAACGCCCCTGCCGTGATCGCCGCCCTGCTCGATGCCGCGGGCGCCTGCCTGGCAGGCCGAGCCGACGGCATCGTCACCGGTCCGGTGCACAAAGCGGTCATCAACGAAGGCGGAATCGCCTACACCGGCACCACCGAGTTGCTGGCCACGCAGGCCGGACGCGAGGTGGTGATGATGCTGGCCAACGACATCGTCCGCGTCGCCCTGGTGACTACCCATTTGCCGCTGCGCTCGGTGGCCGACGCGATCACCGCCCAGGCGCTGACGCGCTGCCTTCGGATCACCTGGCGAGCCCTGCGGGACGATTTCGGGCTGGCATCGCCGCGCATCGCCGTGCTGGGCCTCAATCCGCACGCGGGCGAAGACGGTCACCTGGGCCGCGAAGAGCTGGACATCGTCATTCCTGCCCTGGAAGTGCTCAGGGCCGAAGGAATGCACCTCATCGGTCCCCTGCCGGCCGACACGGCCTTCTTGCCGCGCAAGCTGGCCGAGTTCGACGTGGTGGTGGCGATGTACCACGACCAGGGGCTGCCGGTGCTCAAGTACAGCGGCTTCGAGCAGGCGGTGAACATCACGCTGGGCCTGCCCTACCCTCGCGTTGCAGTCGACCATGGCACCGCCCTGGACCTGGCAGGCCGCGGGATCGCCGACCCGTCCAGCTTGTTTGCCGCAACGCAATTGTGTGCACGACTGGCCGGACAGCGCCGCCGCCTGCGTCCCCGCTGAGGCCTTGTCGGCGCAATTTCGCCGCAAGTCACGCCGCAGCCACTAGAATTCCCGCGATGACTCGCACGACCCCACCCGCCTCAGACATTGGCTTCGGCGCGCCCGCCAAGAAATCCCTGGGCCAGCATTTCCTGGCCGATCGGTACTACATCGACCGCATCGTGCAGGCGGTGGATCCGCGCCCGGGCGAACGGCTGGTCGAGATCGGGCCCGGCCAAGGGGCCATCACCCTGCCGCTGCTGCGCCGGCATGGCGAGCTGACGGTGATCGAATTCGATCGCGACCTGATCGCCCCGCTGACCGCCGCCACTGCCCCGCTGGGTGAGCTGACCATCATCCATCGCGATGTGCTGAAGGTGGACTTCACCGCGCTGGCCGCGGGCGGCAAGCTGCGGCTGGTCGGCAACCTGCCCTACAACATCTCTTCACCGATCCTGTTCCACGCGCTTGAACATGCCGGCGCGATCGCCGACATGCATTTCATGCTGCAAAAGGAAGTGGTGGACCGCATGGCCGCCGGCCCCGGCAGCAAGGTGTATGGACGTCTCAGCGTCATGCTGCAGGCCTCGTGCGAAGTGCACTCGCTGTTTGTGGTGCCGCCGGGTGCTTTTCGACCACCTCCCAAGGTGGATTCGGCGGTGGCCCGACTGATTCCCCGCGACCCCGGCCAGATCGGCATCCAGGACCGGGCACGTTTCGCCGAGGTGGTTCGCGCCGCGTTCGGCCAACGTCGCAAGACACTGCGCAATGCCCTTTCCAATGTTTGCGACGCACGCCACTTCGAGGCAGCCGATGTGCGGCCCGATGCCCGCGCCGAGCAGTTGAAAGTGGGCGACTTCATCCGCCTGGCCAACGTCGTCGTGGCTTGACGCGCCCTCCCCTACGCTTTGCTTACACTCCGGCCATGCAAGACGCTTCGCGCTACCAGGTCCAGGTCCAGGTATCCCCTCGTTTCCTGGACGATCAATCGCTTCCCGCCGAGGGACGCTATGCGTTCGCCTACACGATCCATATCCGCAATACCGGCCAGGTCGGCGCTCGGCTGATTGCCCGTCACTGGGAGATCCGGCATGGCAATGGCCGGGTCGAGTATGTCGACGGCGATGGCGTGGTTGGCGAGCAGCCGTGGCTGCGCCCGGGCGAGGATTTCCGCTACACCTCGGCCGTACTGCTGGACACCGACGAAGGCAGCATGCAGGGCAGTTACGACCTGCTCGCCGACGACGGCACGACCTTCAGCGCGCCGATCACTCCCTTTCTACTGAACACGCCCAGGACGCTGCACTGATGAGGACCATCGCATGAGTGTCTGGGCCATCGGCGACCTGCAGGGATGCTATGACGTCACCCAGCGCCTGCTGGAAAAGATCCGCTTCGACCCCGCGCAAGATCGGCTGTGGTTCTGTGGCGACCTGGTCAATCGCGGCGGCCAGTCGCTGGAGACCCTGCGCCTGGTGCATTCGTTGCGCGACCAAAGCGTGGTCGTGCTGGGTAACCACGACCTGTCGCTGTTGGCGGTCGGTGCGCGTTCGGAAGAAGAGCAGCGCAAGGTCAACCCGGACCTGTTGCGGGTCGTGACCGCCGAAGATCGCGATGTGCTGCTCGATTGGCTACGGATGCAGAAGCTGGTGCACGTCGACCGCGCCCTGGGCTGGATGATGGTGCACGCTGGCCTGGCGCCGAAGTGGACCACCCAGCTGGCCGAGAAACATGCACGCGAAGTGGAAGTGCAATTGCAGGGCAACGGTTATCGCAAGTTGTTGCGCAACATGTACGGCGATCGGCCCGGATGGTCGCCAGGATTGAGTGGCCACGACCGAAGCCGCGCCATCATCAACCTGCTCACGCGCATGCGCTATTGCACGCCGCGCGGCCGCATCAGCAATGAAGACAAAGGCACGCCCGGGACGCAGGCGCAGGGCCTGTACCCGTGGTTCGAAGTGCCGGGGCGCGTCGAGCGCGACCTCAAGGTCGTCTGCGGCCATTGGTCCACGCTGGGCCTGACGATCACCCAGGGCGTGCACGCGATCGACACGGGCGCGGTATGGGGCGGCAAGCTCACCGCGTTGCAACTGGATACCGAAGAGCTGCGCGTCCTGCAGGTTCCCGGTCGCGAGGTCGACGGGCCGCCACCGGCGCCGCGCTCGCACCCGCCCCGGCGACCGCAGGGCAATCGGCCACCGCAGGGAAATCGCCCCGCCAACACGAACGGACCGCGCCGCGACCCAGCACCCGCGATGCCACAGGGCAAGCAGGAAGGCTGAGCACGGCAGCTGGCCGGCTATCCAGTCAGGGCATCAGTGCATGCTTTTCAGGCCTGGCCGGTCCACCGGTCGCGCCGGCACGAGCACCTGGCACGGTCTCAGGCCGATGGGCGGTGCGGCGATACTCGACGAACTCGAACGCAAATGCATGCCTGGCATCGGCCGGATGCGGCTGGCGTGACACGGCCTGCCATTGGGTCGGCTCCCATGACGGAAAAAACGTGTCGGCCCGCTCGATGACCGTATCGACGTGAGTCACCTGCAGCACCTCCGCCAGCGGCAGCGTCTGGCGGTAGATCTCGCCGCCGCCGATCACGCAGAGCGCTTCTGCGCCCAGCTCGGTGGCGATCGCCAATGCCTGTTGGACGTCGGCCACCGCGGCCATGCCCTCGAACGGCGCGTGGCCCGAACGCGTCATGACCAGGTTGGTGCGTCCCGGCAGCGCGCGGCCCAGTGACTCGGCAGTGCGGCGCCCCATCAATACGGGTTTGCCCAGGGTCACGGCCTTGAAGTGTTTCAGGTCATCCGGCAATTGCCAGGCCAACGCATTGTCGCGGCCGATCGCGCGTTGGCGATCGAGCGCCACGACCAGGCGCACCGAAGGCGAAGCCGCCATCAGACCGCCACCGGGGCCTTGATGGCCGGATACGGATCGTAGTGTTCGATCACGATGTCTTCGAAGCGGAATCCGAACAAATCCCGCACCTCGGGATTGAGGCGCAACGTGGGCAGCGCTCGCGGGGCGCGGGTCAATTGTTCGCGGGCTTGCTCGAAGTGATTGGAATACAGGTGTGCGTCGCCCAACGTGTGCACGAAGTCGCCCACGCCCAGGCCAGTGGCTTGCGCCACCATGTGGGTGAGCAGGGCGTAGCTGGCGATGTTGAACGGCACGCCCAGGAAGATGTCGCCGCTGCGCTGGTAAAGCTGGCAGCTCAGCTTGCCGTCCACGACGTAGAACTGGAAAAGACTGTGGCAGGGCATCAGCGCCATCTGCGGCAGTTCGGCCACGTTCCAGGCACTGATCACCAGCCGGCGCGAATCCGGATTGCGCTTGATCTCATCGACCAGCCATTGCATCTGGTCGATATGCCCGCCCTTGCCGTCCGGCCAACGACGCCATTGCTTGCCGTAGACCGGCCCGAGGTCGCCGTTCTCGTCCGCCCACTCGTCCCAGATGCCGACCTTGTTTTCCTTCAGGTAGGCGGTGTTGGTATCGCCCTGCAGGAACCAGAGCAGCTCGTGGACGATGGAGCGCAAGTGCAGCTTCTTGGTCGTGACCAGCGGAAAGCCTTCGCCCAGGTCGAAGCGCATCTGCCAGCCGAACACACTGCGCGTGCCGGTACCGGTGCGATCGGATTTCTCGGCACCGCGCTCGAGCACGTGGCGCAACAGTTCCAGGTATTGCTTCACGCAGCATTCTCCTTCTCGGCCAGGGCCGGGGCGGGCTGCAAGACCGGCGCGCTCCGCGACAGCCACAACCACCACAGGCCCAGCGCGATCAGCGGCAGGCTCAGTATCTGGCCGCGGGTCAGCCAACCGAACGCCACGTAGAGGCCGTTGTCGGGCATCCGTACGAATTCGACCAGGAATCGGAAACCGCCATACAGCAGCGCAAACAAGCCGGACACTGCGTAGCGCGCCCGCGGACGAGCCGAGTAGAACCACAGCACCACGAACATGACCACGCCTTCCAGCAGCGCTTCGTACAACTGCGAGGGATGACGGGCCAGGCGATCCAGCGCGCCGGTGGCGTACTGCGCCTGTATCTGATCCCACGCCAAGCCTTGAAGGCTGGCTTCGGCGTGCGGAAAGACCACGCCCCAATGGGCATCGGTGTACTTGCCCCACAACTCGCCGCCGATGTAGTTGCCGAGCCGCCCGAAGCCCAGGCCCAACGGCACCAGCGGGGAGACGAAGTCCATGACATCGAAGAAATGCAGCCGCTGCCGTCGCACCCACCACAGGCAACCGGCGACCACGCCCAGCAAGCCGCCGTGGAAGCTCATGCCGCCTTCCCACACCTTGAACAGGATCAGCGGATTGGCCAGCAAGGCGTCAAACGAATAGAACAGCATGTAGCCCACCCGCCCGCCGATCACCACGCCCAACATCGCGTAGAACAGCAGGTCGGAGAAGCCTTCCATGCCGACACCGGGCAAGCGTCCGGCGCGGATGCGTTGGCGCCCCAGCCACCAGGCGGCCAGGAAACCGGCCAGGTACATCAATCCGTACCAGTGCACCTGCACGGGACCGAGTGAAAAGGCGATGGGATCGATGTGGTGGAGATAGATCACGGGACAACCTTGCCGGAACCAGGCGCTATTCTGCCATCGCCAGCCCCGCCGCCGAACCCGCCTTCAACCCAGGAAGGTGGGGCGGTTGGGCAACTCGTCCTCGTCGGGTGCCCGCGGATCGGGCGGATAGTGCTCGGCCAACAGGGAACAGACCGCATCCACCGCACCGATCACCGCCGCGCCCGGTTCGCCGGCCTGAAGTTGCGCCTGCATCCGGCGACAGACTTCTTGCCATTGGGCCGGCGACACCCGGCCCTGCAACCCACGGTCGGCCACGATCTCGATCGCATGGTCGGCCAGCAGTAGATAGATCAGCACGCCGTTGTTGGCGCGGGTGTCCCAGGTGCGCAGCCGGGCAAAGGCCGCTTCTGCGCGTTGACGTGGGGTGGCACCGGCCCAGAGCTCCGAAAGTGCCAGATCGGCTTCCACCGCGAACATGACTTCGCCACTGTGCAAGCGCTCGCCCGCCGCGATGGCGGCAGTGATCGCGTCCAGCGTGGCAGGCGGGAACAGACGTCGCGCCGAGGGTGAAAAGAAGTGCCGGAGCCAGCGCATCACCAGCTCCCCGAGGCGCCACCGCCTCCGGACGACCCGCCGCCACCGCCCCAGCCGCCGCCGCCGAATCCACCACCACCGCCGAAACCTCCGCCGCCCCAGCCGCCGCCGAACCCGCCTGCGCCCCACCCGCCCTGGCGGACGAAGCGGCCGGGCGTTCCGGACACCAGCCCCAGGCCCAGGCCGATCAGCCCGGCCAGGCCGCTGGGAATGAACAACGAGGTCAGCAGCAATGCCGCGCCCGCCGCCGCCACACCGGTCAGCAGGGCGCGCAAAGGACGCGGGGCACCGGAGAAAATGCCGCGCGCCAGGTTGGCCGCGACAAAGCCCACGAACAGGGCGACGAGCCACCCGCCGCCACTTCCGCCGCCACCGGCGGGCGGGTTGTCGGCCACCGGTTCGGGCAGGGGTTCGCCATCAATGAGCTTGACCAGCATGGCCGTGGCTTCGGTGATGCCGCCGGCATAGTCGCCCGCCCTGAAACGCGGCGCCATGTACTCCTGGATGATGCGGTTAGCGATCGCGTCGGGAATCGCGCCTTCCAGGCCGTAGCCGGGCTGGATGCGCACGCGCCGATCGTCCTTGGCGACCACCAGCAGCACACCGTCGTCGATGCCCTTGCGGCCGAGCTTCCATTGGTCGAACACGCGCTGGGTGTAGGGCGCGATGTCTTCTGGCTCGGTGGTCGGCACGATGAGGATCTGCAGCTGGCTGCCCTTGCGTTGCTGCAAGGCGGTGGCCTGCTGGAGGAGCTGGTCGCGGGCCGCTTCATCCAGCGTGCCGGTGCCGTCGATGACCGGCGAGTCGAGCGGCGGTATCGGCGCCAGCGATTGCGCGACAGCGGGCAGGCAGAAAGCCAGCCACGCCAGCAGCATCCATCCCGTGCGCCGGATCAACTGCATCGGTGGCCGCTCAGTGGGCCGGCGCGGGTGCGGGCGGCTGCGGTTGCTGCGGGGCCGGTTGCGGCTGCGGCTGCGGCTGCGGCGGAGCCGGCTGCGTACCAAAATCCACGGCCGGCGGCCGCGAGATCTGCGCCTCGTTCTCCACGGTGAAGTTCGGCTTTTCCTTGTAGCCGAAGATCTTGGCGGTAATGACCTGCGGGAAGGAACGAATGAAGGAATTGTAGTCCTGCACTGCCTGGATGTAGCGGCCGCGTGCCACGGTGATGCGGTTCTCGGTGCCTTCCAACTGTGCCTGCAGATCGCGGAAATTCTGGTTCGACTGCAGCTGCGGATAGTTTTCGCTGACCACCATCAAGCGGCTCAGTGCGCCACCCAACTCGCCTTGTGCCTGCTGGAACTGCTTCAACGAAGCCGTATCGTTGGCATTGACCTGGATCTGGCCGACCCGCGCGCGGGCGTTGGTCACTTCGGTGAGCACCCGTTCTTCCTGCTGCGCGTAGCCCTTGACGGTGTTGACCAGGTTGGGAATCAGGTCCGCACGGCGCTGGTACTGGTTGAGCACCTCGGACCAGGCCGCCTTGACCGACTCGTCCTTCTGCTGGATGGCGTTGTAGCCACAGCCGGAAAGCATCGCGGCAACGACCAGCAGCAACAAGATTCGGAACAACGACATGGCACATCTCCGGTGCGGCACTGAATGGCCGCCAGCTTGCCACGCCAAGGGTTAAGTCGCCCTCACCATCGGGCATCGCGCTGGCCTGCCCGCGCGAGGCGGGCGGCACGGGCGGGGACTCACCACTTGCCGGCGCCGGGCACCTGGTGGGCGGCGGCGCGGCGACGCATCAACAGGTTCAGCCACTCCACCAACACCGAGAAGCCCATGGCCGAATAAAGATAGGCCTTGGGCAAATGCACTTCGACGCCGTCCAGGATCAGCACCACGCCGATCATCAGGATGAAAGCCAGCGCCAGCATCTTGACCGTCGGGTTGGCATCGATGAAACGGCCCAGCGGATTGGCCGCCAGCAGCATCATCGCCACTGCGATCAGGATGGCGGCGATCATCACCGGGATGTGCTGGGCCATGCCGACCGCGGTGATGACCGAGTCCAGCGAAAAGACGATATCGATCACTGCGATTTGCGCAATGACCATCCAGAAGACGCCCGAGGCCTTGCTCGTGCTCGGGTCGTGGTCTTCGCCACCGGAAATCAGCTCGCGGATCTCCATCAGGCCTTTGACGATCAGGAAGAGGCCGCCAATGATCAACACCAGGTCGCGTACGGAAATACCCATCCCACCCACACTGAACAGCTCGCTCTGCATCCGCGCCAGGAAGGCCAGCGACACGAGCAGCCCGATGCGGGTCAGGCAGGCCACCGCGATGCCGAAACGGCGGGCAGTGGGACGGCGGGCTTCGGGCAACTTGCTCACCGCGATGGAGATGAACACCAGGTTGTCGATACCCAGCACGATTTCCAGCGCGCTGAGCGTGAACAAGGTGATCCAGACATTGGGATCGGCTAGGAATTCAAGAGACATCGCGACAACCTTGGAAAGACGGATTCAAAACAAGCGCGTTCAAAACAAGCGCGGGGCGACAATCAGCCCCCAGCACACCAACACGTTGACCATCAGCACGAATACCGCCGCCGATCCCATGTCCTTGGCTCGACCGGCCAACTCATGGTGCTCGGGTCCATAGCGCTCGATCACGGCCTCGATCGCCGAGTTGGCGAGCTCCATCGCCAGCACCAGCAGCAACGAGCCGATCATCAGTGCGCGTTCGATCGGACCCTGCCCCAGCCATAGCGCCGCCGGCACCAGGACGATGGACAGGTAGACCTCCAGCCGGAACGAGGACTCGTGCAGCCAGGCGGCCCGCAATCCCTGCATCGACCACACCGCGGCCTTGAAGATGCGGCCGGGGCCGCGCGGGAGATGTCCCGGATGATCCGCCATGCCGTCAGCCCGCTTGCGTGCCGCGGTGGCGAGTCACAATGGAAACCAGGGACATGGGCGATGGCAGTAGCGGATGGGAACGCGGATTTTGCCACAAGCGCCTGCCCACCGCCCCCGCCGGCCGGCACCGGTCCCGGGGGCGTTTGCGACCACCCGGCCGGTGACGCACTATCAATGGCCTGCTGGTATGCCCTCCAAGGAGTCCGCATGGTCCGTCCACTGCTGCGAAATGCCCTGTTGGGCCTGAGTTTGCTCGCCTTCGGCGTCCAGGCCCGCACGCCCCCGCCGCCCCGCGTCCCCGACCAGGTATCCAACCCGGCCTGGGAAGAAGACATGCAGCGATTCGCCGCGCTGGACGCCAAGCAACCACCGCCCAGGCACGGCGTGCTGTTCGTGGGCAGCTCGTCGATCCGGATGTGGGAGTCGCTGGCAGCCGACTTCCCGGGCCAGCCGGTGATCAACCGCGGCTTTGGCGGATCCGAGGTGCGGGACAGCACTTGGTATGCCGATCGCATCGTGCTGCCTTATGCCCCGCGCCTGGTGCTCTTCTATGCCGGTGACAACGACCTGGCCAACGGGCGCAGCCCGCAGCAGGTCCGCGACGATTTCGTCGGCTTCGTCACGCGCGTGCGCCGCGAACTGCCCGACACCCGCATCGCCTTCATCTCGATCAAGCCCAGCCCGTCGCGGGCGCAGCTGCTGCCGAAGATCGCCGAGGCCAATGCGCTGGTGCGCGACAGCGCGCGAGGCCTGCCAGCAGTCGATTACCTGGATGTGTACACGCCGATGCTGGGCGCCGATGGGCAACCCCGGCCCGAGCTCTTCCGCGAGGACAGGCTGCACATGACGCCTGCCGGCTACGCCATCTGGCGCCAGGTCGTGGCGCCCGAACTGGCGCGCTGAGCCGGCTTAGCCGAACACCACCGACACCGAGGTGCCGACGCCGGGCTGGGTATCGAGCTCGGCACGCCAGCCGAATCGATCGCACAGGCGGCGCACGATCGACAGGCCCAGGCCCGTGCCCTGCGGTCGCGTCGGTTCGGCGCGGAAGAACGGCTCGAAGGCGCGCTCGGCCGCTTCGGGCGACATGCCGATGCCGGTATCGCGAACCACGATCCGATCGGCCGCCACTTCGACTTCGATGCTGCCTTGGTCGGTGTAGGCGCAGGCATTGCGCAACAGGTTGCTCAAGACCACGCGCAGCACGCGGGGCGGCGCGTGCAGTTGCAGATCATTGCTGAGTCGCACGCGCAGTTCCACCGGCCGCGAGCCCAGCAGCTCGCGCGCGCTCTCCACCTCGTCGGCCACTACTTCGGCTGCGTCGAAGGTCTCGCTCTGCGGTTCGATCTCCGCTTCGCGCGCCAGGATCAGGAACGCATCGATCACCGCCTCCATGTCGCGACCTGCGCGCTGGATCCGACGCAGGCTGCGCTCCAGGCGCGGCGGCATGTCCGGATCGCCCAGTGCCATGTCGCTGGCGACACGGATGACGGTCAGCGGCGTGCGTAGTTCGTGGCTGGCGTCGCGAGTGAAGTTGCGCTCGCGGGTGACGTGATCTCGCACGCGCACTCCCAGCGAATGCAGCGCCGAGGCCAGCTGGCGCGTCTCTCCTTGCAGGTCCGCCGGCAGCTTGGACGGCGCCAGTTCTTCGACGTCGGGATTGCGCGGATCCCAACGCGATACGCGTCGCGCCAGCCAGTTCACTGGCGACACCAGCCGCTTGGACAAGCGGTAAGTGATCCACGACACGCCGTAGATGGCCAGCAGGATCAACAACACCGGCACGATGCCGAACCAGAACGCCATGCGTTCGGCTTCCGAGCGCAGGAACACCAGGTACAGGCTGCCTGCCGGGCGCGGCTCCACCAGCACCAGCTCGTCATCGCCTTCCAACTCATGGAAACCTGGGCCGAGGGTGCGAAGGTTCGTCGGCAGCGACAGCGTGGAACGACCACTGGCGACCAGGTACCCGCGGATGTTGGCGGTGTTGGGTGGTGGTTGTGCGGGCGAGGCTTCGTAAAGCTGCCAGTAGTGCGCGGCTTCATCTTGCAGCAGCGAGCGCACCAGGCCGTGCTTGATCACCACCGATACCAGATAGCCACCCAACAGGATGGCCAGACTGGCAAGCACGGCCTGCAAGATGAAGGCGATGCGGATTTTGCGCGGCAAGCCGTGAGGCATGGGGACTTCCAGGCAATAGCGCCGCGATCGTGGCGACCGCGGATTTGATCCCCCTGTCGAGCAGGCTGGCCCGTCGGTCCCGTGCCACGGCGTCATCTGCCGCGGCACGGGACTACAGGTTGGGATCGCAAGCCACCGGCAGCACCGAAGTGCTGTCAGTGCAGACTCAGCCCATCGGCTGGGCGATGTCGGCGATGCGATAGCCGGCGCTCTGCACGGTGTGCAGCAGCGGACGATCGAACGGCTTGTCGATGATCTTTCGCAGGTTGTAGAGGTGGCTGCGCAACGTATCGGAATCCGGCAGTCCATTGCCCCAGATCTCGCGCTCGATCTCCTGGCGGGTCACCACGCGCGGTGATTCGCGCATGAGGATCGTCAGCAGGCGCAGGCCGATCGGCGACAGCTGCAGCTCCGTGCCGGCCCGCGTGGCTCGCATGCTGACCGGATCCAGCACCAGGTCGGCCACCTTCAGCACTTCGGATCCGACCTGGCGGCGCTCGCGGCGGATCAGGGCGCGCAACCGCGCTTCCAGCTCCTGGATGGCGAATGGCTTGGTCAGGTAATCGTCTGCGCCGAAACCCAGTCCCGTCAGCTTGTCGTCCAACGTATCGCGCGCCGTCAACATCAGCACCGGGGTGGACTTGCGGGCATCGTTGCGCAGGCGGCGACAGACCTCGATGCCGTCCAGGCGCGGCAGCATCAGATCGAGCACCACCACGTCGTAGCTGTTCTCGGCAGCCAGGCGATAACCGTCCAGGCCGTCGCAGGCATAGTCCACCTCGAAGCCACGGCCTTCCAGGTACTCGCCGATCATTTCGGAGATGTTGCGGTTGTCTTCCACGACCAGCACAAGGCCGGACGTCTCTTTGGTCTGACGCATGGAGTTCCCTCGGTCTTCAGCTTTGTGAAACATGCCGCATCCTGGGTGGATGGGATGTGAAGACAAACCAGAAAAAATAAAACGTTACCAATCAGTCATTTACAATCCGCTTCAAAGCAGGCCAAACGTTTTCCAGCACCTTGGGCTGTGCGGCCGCGGTCGGATGCAAACCATCGGATTGCATCAGCGATGGCTGCAGGGCTACCCCTTCCAGGAAGAACGGCACCAGCGCGACCTGATGTTGCGAGGCCAGGTCGGCGTAGACCTTGCGCAGCCGCTGGCGATAAGCCGGCCCATAGTTGGGAGGCACGTCGATGCCCAGCAGCAGCACCCTTGCTCCGGCCTGCGTGGACAACACGATCATGCGTTCGAGGTTGGCTTGCAACTGCGCAGGCGTCAGGCCGCGCAGGGCGTCATTGCCTCCCAGCTCGATCACCACCACGGCTGGCCGATGCTTCTGCAGCAGCGCCGGCAGGCGGGTCAACGCGCCGGAGGTGGTCTCTCCGCTGATCGAGGCATTGATCACCGGCGGAGGTGCCGCCATCTGTTGCTTGAGACGCTGCTCCAACAGGCTCACCCAGCCAGACTGGACCGGTATGTTGTGGGCGGCACTGAGACTGTCGCCCACCACCAATACCGGGCCTGGACCTTTGGCATAGGCGAGCAGCGGCAGAAGCAGAAGCAGACAGCATGCAAGCAGCCAACGCCATGCAGTGGCGCGCCCCTGTTTCGTTGCATCTTTGAACGTACGCATCCGGAGACTCCTCATCGACAGCCTGCCTTTTTCCTCACGCCCCACGGTGATCGACGCACGCGACGTAGGCAAGTCGGTCATCGGACCCGAAGGCACGCTGGACATCCTCGATGGCATCGACTTGACCATCGATGAAGGCGACAGCGTAGCCATCGTCGGCGCATCGGGTTCGGGCAAGACGACGTTGCTGGGGCTGTTGGCCGGGTTGGATCTGCCCAGCCGGGGCAGCATCGCATTGGCGGGCCAGCCACTGGAATCACTGGATGAAGAACGCCGCGCCGCGCTACGGGCGCGCGAAGTCGGTTTCGTGTTCCAGAGCTTCCATCTGCTGCCGGCACTGACGGCCGAGGAAAACATTGCCCTGCCGCTGGAACTGGCCGGACGCGAGGATCCGGCACGCGTGCGCGAGGTCTTGGCGGCGGTGGGCCTGACCGCACGGGCGCGGCATTATCCGCGCCAGTTGTCCGGTGGGGAGCAGCAGCGCGTCGCCCTGGCACGCGCCTTCGTCTCCCGCCCTCGCATCCTGTTTGCCGACGAGCCCACCGGCAGCCTCGACCACGCGACGGGGCAACATATCAGTGACCTGTTGTTTGCCCTCAATGCCGGCAGCGACACGACGCTGGTGCTGGTCACGCACGATCCGCAATTGGCCCAACGTTGTCGCCACGTCTATCGCATCGAAGGCGGGCGCCTGCAGCGGCAGGCGGAAGTGGACGCATGAACATCTGGCGGCAGGCCGCACGCGCGGTGCGGCGCGAGTTCTTGGCGGGGGATTTGTTGACGGTGTTTGCCGCACTGGTGCTGGGCGTGGCAGTCATGACCGCCGTCGGCACGCTGGTCAACCGCGTCACCCTGGCGCTTACCTCCAGCGCGGCCGAAGTGCTGGGCGGCGACCTGGGTGTGACGGGTCGACAGGACATTCCCGAGGCATTCGCCGCCGAGGCCGGGCGGCGTGGGTTGCAGAGCACGCGCATGGTCAGCTTCCCCAGCGTGTTGTTCCATGGCGAAGCCAGCCAGATGGCCAATGTCCGTGCCGTCGCGGCTGGCTATCCGCTGCGCGGCGTGCTGCAGGTTTCTGCCCAGGGCAATGGCGCCGATGCGAGACCGGTCGGCCCGCCGATGCGGGGGCAGGCATATGCGGACCCCCGCCTGCTGGACGCGCTGGGCCTGCACGTGGGCGACGACCTGGAACTGGGGGCCGGCCATGTGCGTATCGCCGGGGTGCTGGCCGCCGAGCCGGATGCCTCCGGCGAACTGATGCAACTGGCGCCACCGCTGATGGTCAATCGCGCCGATGTCGATGCCGCCGGCTTGCTGGGCCCCGGCAGTCGCGCGGCGTATCGGTTGATGTTCGCCGGCCCTGACGAGGCGATCGCCCAGTTTCGCGATTGGCTGAAACCGCGGGCCAGCGAATATCGCCTGGTCGGCATCGAGGACACCCAGCGCGGACTGCGTGCGGCGTTCGACCGCGCGGGTCGTTTCCTGGCGCTTTCGGCACTGCTGGCGGTGTTGCTCTCCGGCGTGGCCACCGCACTGGCCGCCAATCGCTTCGCCCTGCGGCGCATCGACCAGGTCGCGGTGTTGCGTTGCCTGGGTGCGCGGCAGCGCGACGTGCTGGCAACCTTGGCGTTGCAACTGCTGTTGATGGCCGTACCGGCCTGCCTGCTGGGCATCGGATTGGGTTTGCTGGCCCAGGCAGGCCTGGTCCAGGCGCTGGGCAGCCTGGTACCGGATCGGCTGCCTTTGCCGCAGGCCACTCCGGCCCTGGCTGGCGCTGGCATCGGCCTGCTGCTGCTGTTGGGGTTCGGCATGCCGCCCTTGTTGCGGCTGCGCAATGTGCCGCCGATGCGTGTGCTCAACCGCAGCTTCGCGGCCGTCCCGCCCACTTCGCTGCTCGCCTACGTGGCCGCCCTGGCGGCGACGTTGGCGCTGACGGTACAAGCCACCGGCGATGCCAAGCTGGCCGGCTGGGTATTGGGCGGACTGGGCGCGCTGGCGGTGGTTGCGGCCACGCTCGGTGCGCTGCTGCTATGGCTGCTGCGCCGATTGCAGGGTCGCTTGCGCGGGGCCTGGCGCTTGGGGCTGGCTTCATTGACGCGTCGTCGCGCGTTGAGCGTGGTGCAGCTGGTCGGACTGTCGTTATCGCTTTGTGCGTTGCTGCTGCTGGCGGTGATCGGTCCCGGCCTGCTGGGGCAGTGGCGCGAACGGCTGCCCGCCGACACGCCCAACTATTTCCTGATGAACATCCAGCCGGAGCAGGCGCCGAGCGTGCTGGCGCATTTGCGTGCACTGGGCGTGACCCAGCCTGCAGTGGAACCGTTCGGCACCGGTCGCTTGGCCGCGATCAACGAGCACGCCCCGCAACGCCTGGATCGCGATCCGCAAGACGAGGGCGACGGCGCCAATCGCCCGGTCAATTTTTCCTGGCGGCACGACTTCCCGCCGGCCAACACGCTCACGGCTGGCCGTTTCTGGGCCGCCGACAGCACGGCGGCGGAAGCCTCGGTGGAAGAAGGCTGGGCGCAACGCTATGGCATCGGCCTGGGCGACCGCTTCACCCTGCTACTGGGCGAACAGCAACGCACCTTCACCGTGACCAGCATGCGCAAGGCCGAGTGGGATTCGTTCCGCGTCAACTTCTTCCTGTTGCTCAACGAAGGCGCGGTGGGCGATGCGCCTTATAACCTTATTTCCAGCTTCCATCTGCCGCGCTCGCAAGCCAGTGCGTTGGGTGCGCTGACCCGCGACTATCCCAACATCTCGGTGCTGGACATCGACGCCATCCTGGTTCGCGTGCGCCAAGTCATGGAACAGGTCGGACAAGCGGTGCAGTTGGTGATGGGCTTCAGCCTGCTGGCCGGTGCGCTGGTGTTGTTGGCCGCACTGCAGGCCACCGCGGGCGAACGTCGATACGACAACGCGGTGCTGCGCACGCTCGGTGCACGCCGACGACAGCTGCAGGGCGCCATCCTGGTCGAGTTTGGAGCGCTCGGGCTGTCGGCGGCATTGCTGGCCGTCGGCGCGGCCGCCGTGATCGGCGTACTGGTGGCAAAACAAGCGTTCGAGTTGGCGTTGTCCCCGCCTTGGCCATCCCTGTTGCTGGGCGGGCTGGGAGGTGTCGCCCTGAGCATGGCGGCGGGTTGGTGGGGCACTCGACGCATCCTTCGCGTACCGCCTGCGCTGGCCCTGCGGGAGGACTGATCGACGCGCCGATCCGTCGGTCCGGCGGCGGCGCGCTTATTCCTTGAACATCAGCAAGGCGGCCACGACGATCAGGCCGAAGGCCGCCCAATGATTCCACTTGAGCGGCTGGCCCAGGTATGTCGCCGAGAACACCGCGAACACCAGCAGGGTGATCACTTCCTGCAGGCCTTTGAGTTGCGGCGCCGAGTAGACGGCGCTGCCCATGCGGTTGCCCGGCACCTGCAAGCAGTATTCGAAGAAGGCGATGCCCCAGCTGACCAGGATCACGGTCATCAGCGGCGCGCTCTTGTACTTGAGGTGGCCGTACCAGGCGACCGTCATGAAGACGTTGCTGGCGATCAGCAACAACACGGGATACAGGTAGGCGGTAAAAGGCATCGGCGGCGCGCGCGGCATCGGGTGAGGCAGCATACGCGCGCGCCCGGCCACATTGCGAAGCCGCGCCGCCGCCGGGGGCAATGGGCGGCCTGTCGGATCCGCGGCTGGAACGAGTCGCAACACGAACTGGTGCGCCGTCCGCAGCATAGGCGGAAGAACCCCGGCCCGGGCGGGCGCGATGCACCCGTCCGCAACCGAGGGGAGAGAGCGGGTTCCTCCGCCGGTGCCGGCTTACTTGGTGAGGATCAACTTGTCGTTGCTGGTGTGGCGCAGGCGGTAGATCCGGTCACCGTGCTGGATAAGCACTTCACGGCGACCCTTGAGCAGCGCGTCACTGCTGAGCAGGTCTTCTGCGGGCACGATGCGCGCGATGGCGCGCTCGCGCAGCGTTGCAACTTCGGGATGCAGCTGGATGGGTTGAGCAGTCATCGTCCGTTTCTCCGTGCTGACACGGACAGATGATAATGATTCTCATGTCAACTTCAATAGCTGATCTCATTTGGGTAGATCGACAGATCCGATCGCAGCCTGGCTGTCGGTAGGCAGGTTCAATGCCCGTGCCCCTGCCATCCGGGCGCGCTTCAGCGCTCGATGGCGCTCTCCAATTGCTGCCAGGTTTCTGGCGGCGCCCCTTCGAACAACGCGAGCGCGGCCAGGTTCTGGAGCAATTGTTCCACCCGGCTGGCGCCGAGGATGACGCTGGAGACGTGGCGGTTGCGCAGGCACCAGGCGATGGCCAGCGCAGCAGGGCTGCCGCCCAGCTCGCGGGCGATCTGGGCGAATTGCCGGGCGCGCTCAAGCCGGCGCTCGGCCGGTTCGCCGATGACCAGTTCGCGCAACCAGGCCTGATTGGGCTCCGCCAGCCGGCCGGCCACCGCGCCCGCTGCCGCGTACTTGCCGGTGAGCAAGCCCGAGGCGAGCGGCGACCAGACCGTCAGCCCCATCCCGTCCTCGCACAGCGAGGCGTACTCCCGCTCGACCCGGTCACGATGGAACAGGTTGTATTGCGGCTGCTCCATCGAAGGGCCATACCAGCCCGCCTCGCTGGCCAGGGCACGGGCCTGCTGGATCAACTCCGCTGGCCACTCGGAGGTGCCCCAATAAAGGACCTTGCCCTGCCGCACGAGCAGGTCCATCGCCCGCACGGTCTCTTCGATCGGGGTATCCGGATCGGGACGGTGGCAGTAATAAAGGTCCAGGTAGTCCACCCGCAGTCGTCGCAGCGCCCCCTCGCAGGCATCTGCCACGTGTTTGCGGGAAAGGCCGCGCTGGGTGGGACGCGGCTCGGCGACGCTGCCGAAGAACACTTTGCTGGACACGCAATAGCCATCGCGCGGCAACCGCAGGTCGGCGATGACATCGCCCATCAACGTCTCGGCGCGTCCTTGGCCATAGGTCTCGGCGTTGTCGAAAAAGTTGATGCCGTGGTCCCAGGCGGCCGCGACCAGGTCGCGGGCCTCGCCCCGGCCGACCTGGCCGCCGAAGGTCACCCAGGCCCCGAACGACAGGGCCGACAACGGCAGGCCGGTGGATCCAAGTCGACGATATTGCATGGCACTCCTCCAGGATCCCGCTCGACAGACCGCGCAGTTTACCCGCCAGGCCGATGCGCTTTGCCTTGCGTGGCGAGGTGGCCCGCGGCAATGCCGGCCTGAACCGCGTCGTCCTTGCTGGCCTTGGCCCCCTGCTCTAGTCTTCCTCCCTTTGCCGGGGTCCAGGGGACGCGAATGCTCGAGGGATTGGGAAGGATCGGCTTCGGCCTGTTCGGGTTGGCGGTGCTCATCGGCATCACCTGGCTGTTCTCCAACAACAAGCGCGCCGTCGACTGGCGACTAGTGCTTACCGGGGTACTGCTGCAGATTGGCTTTGCCGCGGTGGTGTTGCTGGTGCCGGGCGGCCGTACGCTGTTCGACTGGCTCAGCAAAGGGTTCGTCAAGATCCTGAGCTTCGTCAACGAAGGCTCGACCTTCATCTTCGGCAACCTGATGGATGCCAACACCTATGGCTTCATCTTCGCCTTCCAGGTGTTGCCCACGATCATCTTCTTCTCGGCGCTGATGGGCGTGCTGTACCACTTGGGCGTGATGCAGGCGGTGGTGCGGGCGATGGCATGGGCGATCACCAAGTTGATGCGCGTGTCCGGCGCTGAAACCACCAGCGTGTGCGCCAGTGTCTTCATCGGCCAGACCGAGGCGCCGCTGACCGTGCGCCCTTACATCTCGAAGATGACCCAGTCCGAGCTGTTGACGATGATGATCGGCGGCATGGCGCATATCGCCGGCGGCGTGCTGGCCGCTTACGTCGGCATGTTGGGCGGCACCGATCCGGTGCAGCAGACCTTCTACGCCAAGCACCTGCTGGCGGCGAGCATCATGGCCGCACCGGCCACCCTGGTGGTGGCCAAGCTACTGGTCCCGGAAACCGGGACGCCGCTCACCCGCGGCACGGTGAAGATGGAAGTGGAGAGGAACACCAGCAACATCATCGACGCGGCTGCGGCCGGTGCCGGCGATGGCCTGCGCCTGGCGCTGAACATCGGCGCGATGCTGCTGGCTTTCATCGCCTTGATCGCCTTGGTCAACGCTCCGCTGACCTGGTTCGGTGAGGTCACCGGCCTGGCCGGCGCGCTGGGGCGCCCGACCAACCTGTCGACCATCCTGGGCTTCGTGCTGGCGCCGGTGGCGTGGGTCATCGGCACGCCATGGGCCGATGCCACTACCGTGGGCTCGCTGATCGGCCAGAAGGTGGTGATCAACGAGTTCGTGGCGTATACCGAACTTTCTCGCATCGTGAGCGGTCAAGTACCGGGCGTGGGCTTGAGTGCCGAAGGCCGGCTGATCGCCACTTATGCGTTGTGCGGGTTTGCGAACTTCAGTTCGATCGCGATCCAGATCGGCGGGATCGGCGGCCTGGCGCCGGAGCGCCGGCACGACCTGGCCAAGTTCGGACTGCGTGCGGTGCTCGGCGGCTCCATTGCCACCTTCATGACCGCGACCATCGCCGGCGTGCTTTCGCACTTCGGTTGAAGATGGCCGCGGCCTGCTTTCGTTGCATCGCTACAACCAAGAGAAGCCTGTTATGAATTCGGTCGTCGTCGTAGGTTCGTTCAATGTCGATCATGTGTGGCGCTGCGAGGCGCTGCCTGCACCTGGCGCGACGATCGCTGGCCGCTACAGCACCGGCCCGGGTGGCAAGGGCTTCAACCAGGCCGTCGCCAGTGCCCGCGCGGGGGCGAGCACGCATTTCCTGTGCGCGCTGGGCGACGACGCCGGCGGTGCCATGGCCCGCGCCCTGGCGAGGGAGGACGGCATCGCGCTGGTCGCCGAAGCCAGCGGCGAGCCCACCGGCACGGGTGGCATCTATGTCGATACGCACGGCCGCAATACGATCGTGATCGGCGCCGGTGCCAATGCGGCCTTGAGCGAAGGTTTCGTGCATGCACAACGTGAGTTGATCAGCGCCGCGCGCGTGTTGCTGGCGCAGCTGGAATCGCCGGTGGAGACCATTGAGGCCACGTTGGCGCTGGCCCGCGAACTGGGCGTGCTGACGGTGCTCAACGCCGCGCCGGCCAACGCGCCGAGCTCGATCGGCCTGCTCAAACTGGCCGATGTCTTGACCCCGAATGAGACGGAGTTCGCTGCGTTGCTCAGCCGCCATGTGGGCGAGCGGGTGAGTTCGGATGACGTGGCCGCGCTGGATGGCGGCAGCTTGCATGGCCTGTGCCGCAAGTTGCTGCCCGGCGGCACGGTGGTGGTGACCCTGGGTTCGGTGGGTGCCTTCATCTCGCACGCCGACGATCTGTGCCGCGGTGATTCACAGGCGTACTACCGCGTGGGCGCCGAGCCTGCGCAGACCATCGACACCACCGGTGCCGGTGACGCGTTCAACGGGGCGTTGTGCGCCTCGCTGGCGCAGCAGGCCGAGGAGCCGTTCGCGCAGCATGTGCGATTTGCCACGCGGTTTGCGGCCCGCTCGACCGAAATCGAAGGCGCTGCAGCCTCGATGCCGCGGCTGACGCCTTCGGCGTAACGCGCGACACATCCCGCTGCGCAGGCTGCGCCCCCTTAACAAAGGGGCTTTGCGCTGCGGAAGGTGTTCTGGCGGCTGGGGGGGCGGCTACGGCCGGGGCTGGGCGGGCCGGTACAATGGGGCATGCGTATCGGCCCTTACCTGATCGAACCGAACGTGGTCCTCGCACCGATGGCGGGGGTCACGGACAAGCCGTTCCGGCAGCTTTGCAAGCGCTTGGGCGCGGGATTGGCGGCGTCGGAGATGACGATCAGCGATCCGCGGTTCTGGAATACGCGCAAGTCCCTGCATCGCATGGATCACGTGGGTGAGCCGGATCCGATCAGTGTGCAGATCGCCGGCACCGAGCCGCGGCAGCTGGCCGAGGCGGCACGCTACAACGTCGACCATGGCGCGCAGATCATCGACATCAACATGGGCTGTCCGGCCAAGAAGGTGTGCAATGCCTGGGCTGGCTCGGCGCTGATGCGCGACGAGGCGTTGGTCACGCGCATATTGTCGGCCGTGGTCGCTGCGGTCGAGGTGCCGGTCACCCTGAAGATCCGCACCGGCTGGGACGGCGACCATCGCAACGGACCGACCATTGCCCGCATTGCCCAGGACTGCGGCATTGCAGCGCTGGCGGTGCACGGCCGCACACGCGACCAGCACTACACCGGGCAGGCGGAATACGCGACGATCGCGCAGATCAAGTCCGAACTGGAAATACCCGTGCTCGCGAACGGCGATATCGATTCGCCGCAGAAGGCTGCGCAGGTGCTGCGCGACACCGGCGTGGATGCGGTGATGATCGGTCGCGCCGCGCAAGGGCGGCCGTGGATCTTCGGAGAGATTGCACATTACCTGCGCACCGGCGAGGTGTTGCCGCCGCCTTCGCTGGCCTTCGTACGCGACACCTTGCTTGAACACCTGCGTGCGCTGCACGACTTCTATGGCGAGCCGCAGGGCGTGCGCATTGCCCGCAAGCACTTGGGCTGGTATGCGAAGGACCACCCGGAGAGCGGCAGCTTCCGTGCCGTGGTGAACGCTGCCGAGACGCCTCAATCGCAACTGGCCATCACGGCCGATTATTTCGATGCCCTGATCGCTGGCGTGACCCCGTCACTGCCTGCGGCTGCCTGACACCTCGAACCGGAGCCCTCCCATGAGTGCGTCGACCGCATCACCGGCCTACCTGCACGGTTTCTCCGACACCGAACAGTCACGACTGCTTCGGCAAGCCCGATTGCTGGAGGCCTCCCTCTTCAATCAGATCGACTACACCGGTGCCCGGCGACTGCTGGAAGTCGGCAGCGGGGTCGGTGCGCAGACGGAGATCCTGTTGCGGCGCTTTCCGGAACTGCATGTCACCGGGGTGGACCTGAGCGAGGCGCAGCTGCAGGCAGCGCGCGCCAACCTGGAACAGATGCCCTGGTGCCGCGAGCGCTACGTGATGCAGCAGGCCGACGCCGGCGACCTGCCGTTCGAGCCGCGCCAGTTCGATGCCGCCTTCCTATGCTGGGTACTGGAGCACGTCCCCTCGCCGGCGCGGGTGTTGAGCGAGGTCCGTCGCGTCCTTGCCCCGGGCTCGCCGGTGTACGTGACCGAGGTGATGAATGCCTCGTTCCTGCTCCATCCCTATTCGCCCAACGTGTGGCGCTACTGGATGGCCTTCAACGATTTCCAGTACGACCAGGGCGGTGACCCGTTTGTGGGCGCCAAGCTGGGCAATCTGCTGCTGGCCGGCGGCTACCGGGATGTGCATACCGAGATCAAGACCCTGCACCTGGACAATCGCGAGCCTGCCCGCCGCAAGACGATGATCGCGTTCTGGGAAGCCTTGTTGTTGTCGGCCGCCGACCAGCTGCTGCAGGCCGGCTCGGTCAGCGAAGACATCGTGGCAGGCATGCGCCGCGAAATGAACGATGTGCAAAACGACCCGAATGCGGTGTTCTTCTATTCGTTCGTACAGGCGCGCGCGACGGTCTATTGAGTGGCGGCGCGGAGCGCGTTATTTCGCAGCGGCGACATCCGCTGACGGCGCCTCGGGCTCATGCCAGATCCGCCACCACATCCGTCCCAGGGCCGCGCGCAGTTGACCGCGCGCCACCGGTGCACGATAGGCCGCCTGCAGCTGCCGCGGCACCAGCGGCTCCCACTGGCCCTGGGGGTCCTGGCGCGCCACGGCGAAGTTGAAGTTGTATTCCGGTTCGATACCCATGCGCAGGTCGCTGAGCACCAGCTCACCGTCGAGCACCTGCGCACGCATGAAACCGCGATTGAACCAGGTCAGCTGCTGCACCGCGGGCATCCCGGAGGTCTGGGCGAGTGCCTGCACCTGGCTGGGATAGCCCGCGAAATGCATGCGCCCGCGATCGGCGACCAATGAACGCTCACCGATGACATACCCGCTGGGGGTCATCGCGACCACCCGCCACAGCAAGGTGTTGAAGGGAGTCGGCACCGAAAAACGCGGCGCGGACTGCAGGCCCATGGCGGCCAATGCACGATCGGCTTCGCGATCGACCAGGTGCTTGGCCCACAACGACCAGCCCAGGTACGCCGTGCTCAGCGCCAAGCCTGCCGCCAGCGCGCGACTGGCGAGCGGGCGTGTCGGCACGAACCAGGCGATCGCGCAGGCCAGCGCCAGCCACACGGTATACAGGGGGTCGATGATGAAGACACTGGACCACATCGTGGGATGCGGGCGCAGCGGCCACCACAACTGGGTGCCGTACACCGTAAATGCGTCGAGTAGCGGATGCGTGATCAGCGCCAGCTGCATCGCCCAGAACCAGCGCTGCGGTGACTGCGCCACGCGCACGCGCCCGTAGCGCAGGAACAGCCACCAGATCAATGCACCGACCCAGGGCAACACGAACAAGGAATGACTGAAACTGCGGTGCTGGGTCATCAAGGCGACCGGGTCTGCGGCCAACGGCCACAGCAGCAGCGAGTCGAGGTCGGGCAACGTGGCCAGGGCCGCGCCCGCCAACAAGGCGGCCCGACGATGACGGGCCGGTGCGACGGCGGCAGCGATGGCGCCGCCGAGTACGATCTGGGTCAGGGAATCCATCGGCCGATCCTAGCCTGTTGGCCGCAGCCATCGATAGCGGGCGCGGTGATGTGCGGCGCCCACCCAAGGGGGGTGTGTGCCGGCCTGAGATGTCGTCGCCGGACCCGCGTGCGCTGCGACCGCAGTCTCGTCTCGCGATCCGTACGAACGGCCGCTCAAGCCGCGCGCGGCAATGCCTGGGATCGGACCGGGGCAATGGCGGAAAGTACCCGGCCGGCATGATCGATGAGCTGCAGTTCGCCTGATGCGGTTTCCTGCAGCGCGGTGAGGCTTTCGACCCAGTCGCCATCGTTGGCGTAAATCAGCCCGTTGCGTTCGCACAGGGCGGCACGATGGATGTGACCGCAGACGATGCCGTCCAGGCCGCGGCGACGTGCATCGGCCAGACCGGCGCCGACGAAGCGCTGGATGTAACGTTCCGCCGCGCCGCTTTGCCGCTTGAGGTATTCGGCCAGCGACCAGTAGCGCAGGCCTAGCCGGCGCCGCAGCCGGTTGGTCAGCCGGTTGCCGGTGAGGATCCGGTAGTACAACCAGTCGCCGAGCCTTTCCTGCAGGCCGCCAAAGTGCGTGGTGGCGTCGTAGTCGTCGCCGTGGGTCACCAGCAGGCGCCGGCCATCGCGCAGGGCGTGGATGGCCCGTCGGCGCACCTGCATGCCCGGCATCGCCAGTCCGCAGAAGCGCCGCAGCGCGCGGTCATGGTTGCCGGGCACGTAGATCAGCGTGGTGCCCGCGGCCGCCTGTGCATGCAAGGCATCGACCACCCGCTGCTGGGCGCAGCTCCAGTGCGCGCGCCGTTGCGACATTCACCACAAGTCCACGATGTCGCCCACCAGGTACAGCTTCCGGCACCTCAGGGCGGCGATGAAATCTGCGCATTCATGGGCATGGCAGTGGGGCGACCCCAGGTGCAGGTCGGACATGAAGACGGCGCGGCGCGGCGGTTCGAGCACGGTCAAGGCCATGTGCGGTTCTCCCGGGGTGGCGGTGCGTGGCCCATCCGGCACCCCGCACCCCCGATGCCGCGGATGCTCGGCGCCCGCGGCGACCGTTTCATGGCAGGGATGCGGCAGCACGATGACGGCCGCCGCCGGAGCGGCTTAACCCGGGGCAACCCTGAAAACGGCACAATGCAACGACTGGCGGTCGCGTGTATCATCGCCAACCATCTTTTCATCCGAATCAAGGGATATAAGCCTGATGTCCAGCTACCTCTTCACTTCTGAATCGGTCTCCGAAGGCCATCCGGACAAGGTTGCCGACCAGATTTCCGATGCGGTGCTCGACGCGATCCTGGCCCAGGATCCGCGTGCCCGCGTGGCGTGCGAGACCATGGTCAAGACCGGCGTGGCGATCGTTGCCGGCGAAGTCACCACCAGTGCCTGGATCGATCTGGAAGCGCTGACCCGCAAGGTGATCGTGGACATCGGCTATGACAGCTCCGACGTGGGCTTCGACGGCGCCACCTGCGGCGTGTTGAACCTGATCGGCAAGCAGTCCCCCGACATCAACCAGGGCGTGGACCGCAAGAAGCCCGAAGAACAGGGCGCTGGCGACCAGGGCCTGATGTTCGGCTATGCCACCAACGAGACCGACAGCTACATGCCGGCCGCGATCCACTTGTCGCACCGTCTGGTCGAGCGCCAGGCGCAGGTGCGCAAGAAGAAGAATTCGCCGTTGCCGTGGCTGCGTCCGGACGCCAAGTCGCAGGTCACGCTGCGCTACGAAAACGGCGTGGCGACGGCCATCGATGCGGTCGTGCTGTCGACCCAGCATGACCCGGGCGTCAAGCAGAAAGACCTGATCGAAGCGGTGCGCGAGGACATCCTGCGCCCGGTCCTGCCGGCCAAGTGGCTGCACAAGGGCACCAAGTTCCACATCAATCCGACCGGCAAGTTCGTGATCGGCGGCCCGGTGGGCGACTGCGGCCTGACCGGCCGCAAGATCATCGTCGACACCTACGGCGGCTGGGCCCGTCATGGCGGCGGCGCGTTCTCGGGCAAGGATCCGTCCAAGGTCGACCGTTCGGCTGCCTATGCCGCGCGCTACGTGGCCAAGAACGTCGTGGCGGCCGGCCTGGCCGACCGTTGCGAAGTGCAGGTGTCCTACGCGATCGGCGTGGCCGAGCCGACGTCGATCTCGGTCACCACCTTCGGCACCGGCAAGATCAGTGACGACAAGATCGAGAAGCTGATCCGCAAGCATTTCGACCTGCGTCCGTACGGCATCATCAAGATGCTGGACCTGATCCACCCGATGTACCAGCAGACGGCGGCCTATGGCCACTTCGGCCGCAAGCCGAAGGAATTCAGCTACACCGACGGCGGCGGCAAGCAGGTCAACGCCACTGCGTTCTCCTGGGAAAAGACCGATCGGGCCGACGCGCTGCGCGCCGATGCCAAGCTGAAGTAATCCAGCCGATCCAGCTGTGCGAGAGGCCGCCTTCGGGCGGCTTTTCTTTTTGGTTCTTCTCCCTTTTGCTGGCGCTTTTGGATCGCGGCTTGCGAGTTGGGGTTTTTATTGTGGGCGCGGGTGGTTTGGGCGGTTGGTTTTAGTTACTTACGGTGCGGGCCCCGACCTGCCGGGATGGTGGGTCGCGGTTCGAGCGGCCATCCATGGCCGCACTCACCGCACGTGGGCCATCCATGGCCCACTGACCCACCACCCCGCCAGCTCGGCGCATGGCGCTTTGAGTTT
>DASWQJ010000173.1:0-1509 GCA_036403795.1 Stenotrophomonas sp. | reverse complement strand
CTGAGCCCTGCAAACCTGTCCACGAACCGACAACGGATAGCCAATCTGGCGAGGTCAAGACCGGGGGTGGCGCTCAGCTCGCTCCACCACGTCATCGATCTGGACTGGATGAAGGAGGCTTACCGGCTGACGCGCAAGGATGGTGCCCCTGGCATCGACGGCGTGACGGCGGCGGACTACGAAGCGAACCTCGAGGCCAATCTGTCGGACCTCCTGGATCGCATTCGCTCGGGCCGCTATCACGCACCGCCGGTGCGCCGGGCCTACATCCCGAAAGCGGACGGCACGCAACGGCCGCTCGGCATCCCGACCTTCGAAGACAAGGTGGCGCAACGCGCTGTGGCGATGGTGCTGGAGGCGATCTACGAGCAGGACTTCCTCCCCTGCTCGTATGGCTTCCGGCCCGGCCGCTCGGCTCACCAGGCGCTCGACGCTCTGCGCGCCGCCTGCATGGGCTCCGGTGTGCGGTGGTGTATCGATGTCGACATTAAGAGTTACTTCGACACGATCGACCACGGCCATCTGCGGGACTTCCTCGACCAGCGAGTCACGGACGGCGTCATTCGACGGATGATCGACAAATGGCTGAAAGCCGGCGTTCTGGAGGAGGGACGCCTGCACCGCCCAACCCAAGGGTCTCCCCAAGGAGGTGTGATCTCCCCGTGTCTTTCGAACATCTACCTGCACCAGGTGCTGGATGAGTGGTTCGAACACATGGTCAGACCCCGTCTGAAGGGACGAGCCAGCCTTGTCCGGTACGCCGACGATCTCGTGATGGCTTTCGAGGCTTTTCCCGATGCCACGCGGGTCCTGGCTGTTCTGGGCAAGCGTCTTGCCCGGTATGGGCTCACGCTCCATCCCGACAAGACGCGCCTCATTGACTTCCGCTTCAAGCGGCCGGAGGGCACCCAGCACCCGGCTGCGCATGGCACCACGTTCGACTTCCTCGGCTTCACCCATGTCTGGGGCAAGTCGCGCAAAGGGGTCAACGTGGTCCGGCAGGTCACAGCCAAGGGACGCTATGCCCGAGCGCTGGCGGCGGTCACCCAATGGTGCCGGGATAACCGGCATCGGCCGATCGCCGTGCAGCATGCACACCTGTCAGCCATGATGCGGGGCCATTACGCCTACTACGGCGTGACGGGAAACAGTCGAAGCGTGCGCTGGTATGCTCATCAGGTTGTGCGGATCTGGCAGCGATGGCTGTCGCGACGGGATCGGCAGAGCGCCTACACATGGAAGCGCTTGTCGGCGTTCCTGAAGCAACGCCCGCTGCCTCCGCCCAGGATCATCCATCGCTACGTCGCCGGGAGCGAAGCTCTCTCCTGAAGAACCGGATGCGGGAAATCTGCACGTCCGGGTCTGTGAGGGGCGGGGATGGCAACATCCCCGCCTACTCGGCACAGCGCATGGCACCCCACCATGAACTGACCTGCATCATCGCTGACCACCACCGTGTCGGGCAGGAAGCCGTGGGCCTTGATGGCGCCCCAGAGAGCACCCTCGGTG
>DASWQJ010000172.1:0-26152 GCA_036403795.1 Stenotrophomonas sp. | reverse complement strand
GCCCGCCGGCCATGCCCTTGCCGACGTAGTCGTTGGCCTCGCCTTCCAGTTCCAGGTTGAGCCCACCGGCGTTGAATGCGCCGAAGCTTTGCCCGGCGGTGCCACGGAAGCGCAGGTTGAGCGGCGCATCGGCCATGCCGTGGTTGCCGTGCACGCGAGCGATGGCACCGGACAGGCGTGCGCCGATCGAGCGGTCGGTGTTGTGGATCAGGAAGCGGTGATCGCCGCCCGTCTTCCCGGCGATGGCCTTGGCCAGCAAGCCATCCATCTGCGTGGCCAGGCTGTCGGGCGACTCGTACAGGCGCTGGGCCGCGCAATGGCTGCCCTCGAAATGGGCGGGCTTGAGCAGTCGCGACAGATCCACGCGCACACCTTCGCGCGGGGACACCTGCAGCTGTTCGAGCAGGTCGGTGCGCCCGACGATCTCATCGAGCGAACGCACGCCCAGGTACGACAGCCACTGCCGCACTTCCTCGGCCAGCAGTCGGAAGAAATTCTCCACGCGCTCGGGCAGGCCGGTGAAGTAGTTCGCGCGCAGGCGCTCGTCTTGCGTTGCCACGCCGGTGGCGCAGTTGTTGAGGTGGCAGATGCGCAGGTATTTGCAGCCCAGCACGATCATCGGCGCGGTACCGAAGCCGAAACTGTCGGCGCCCAGCAGCGCGGCCTTGACCACGTCCAGGCCGGTCTTCAACCCGCCGTCGGTCTGCAGCAGGGTGCGTGCGCGCAGGTCGTTGGCGACCAGGGCCTGGTGCGATTCGGCCACGCCCAGCTCCCACGGCACGCCGGCATAGCGGATCGAACTGATCGGCGAGGCACCGGTGCCGCCATCGTGTCCGGACACGGTGATCAGGTCGGCACCGGCCTTGACCACGCCGGCGGCGATCGTGCCCACGCCGGCGTGCGACACCAGCTTGACCGAGACCAGCGCCTGCGGATTGACCTGCTTGAGGTCGTAGATCAGCTGGGCCAGGTCCTCGATCGAATAGATGTCGTGGTGCGGTGGCGGCGAGATCAGGCCGATGCCGGGCTTGGCATAGCGCAGGCGTGCGATCAGTTCGTTGACCTTGTGGCCGGGCAGCTGGCCGCCTTCGCCGGGCTTGGCGCCCTGGGCCACCTTGATCTGCAATACCTCGGCGTTGACCAGGTACTCGGGCGTGACGCCGAAGCGGCCGGAGGCCACCTGCTTGATCTTGGAGCGCTTCTCGGTGCCATAGCGGGCCGGATCTTCGCCGCCTTCGCCGGAATTGCTGCGTCCGCCCAGGCGGTTCATTGCAATGGCCAGCGCTTCGTGCGCTTCGGGCGAGAGCGCGCCGAGGCTGATCGCGGCAGTGTCGAACCGGCGCAGCACGTCTTCGGCCGGGGCGACCTGGTCCAGCGGCATGGGCTGGTCGGCCTGCTTGAGTTGCAGCAGGTCGCGCAACGCGGACGGCGGACGCGAATGCACGGCGTCCATGTAGCGTTGCCAATCCTCCGCATCGCCGGTGCGCGTGGCGCGCTGCAGGGTCAGCACCACGTCGGGGTTGTACATGTGGTACTCGCCGCCATGCACGTATTTGAGCAGGCCGCCGATCTCCGGCTTGAGCAGGTCGTTCCAGGCGCGTGCGGTGAGTTCGCGCGCCTCGGCGTCCAGTCGGGCCAGGTCGACACCGCCGATGCGCGAAGGCGTTTCCGGGAAGCACAGTTCGACCACGTCCGGATCCAGGCCCACGATCTCGAACAGCTGCGCGCCGCGATAGCTGGCGATGGTGCAGATGCCCATCTTGGAGATGATCTTGGACAGGCCCTTGTAGACACCCTTGCGATAGCTGCGGCCGATCTGCGACTGCTCGCCGCCCTTCTTCAGCTGCAGGATGCCGCGCCGGCCCAGGTCGAACAGCGTCTGGTAGGCCAGGTAGGGATACACCGCCGTGGCACCGAAGCCGAGCAGGCAGGCCATGTGGTGCGGATCGCGCGCGGTGCCGGTCTCGATGATGAGATTGACCTCGCAGCGCAGGCCCAGCCGCGACAGGTGGTGATGCACCGCGCCGGTGGCCATCAAGGCGTGGACCATTGGCCGATCGGCGACGGGATAGCGGTCGCTGAGCAGCAGCATCACCATGCCATCGCGCGCGGCCTGCTCGGTTTCGCGGCAGATGCGCTCGATGCCGGCGCGCAGGCCTTCCTCGATCGAGTAGGACAGGTCGATGAGCCGGTTGCGCTCGACGTACTGCGGCATCTTGAGCAGCTGGCGCAGCTTGCGTTGCGACAGCACCGGCGAATTGAGGATGACGTGGTTGACCGCTTCCGGGCCGGCGTGGAAGACATTGGTCTCCTTGCCGAGCTGGGTGGTCAGCGACATCACGCAACTCTCGCGCAGCGGGTCGATCGGCGGGTTGGTGACCTGCGCGAAGGCCTGGCGGAAGTAATCGTAGAGCGGGCGGGTCTGCTGGCTGAGCACCGCCATCGGCGTGTCGTCGCCCATTGAACCGGTGGCTTCCTGCTCGGTTTCGGCCAATGGGCGCAACACCTGCTCCAGCTCTTCGGTGCTGAGCTGGAACAGCTTGTGGTAGCTGCCCAGGGTCTGTTCGCTGAAGGGCTCTTCGACCAGGGACGGGTCGATCAGCTCGGTCTGCAGGTAGGTCACGCCCTGGTGCAGCCACTGCTTGTACGGCGCCCGCGCACGGTTGATGCGGTCGATGGCATCGGAGTCGAGCAGGTCGCCGCGGCGCAGGTCGATGGCCATCATCTCGCCGGGGCCGAGCTTGCCCTTGCGGGTGACCCGTTCGGCGGGCAGCTCCCATACGCCGGCCTCGGAGGCGACCAGGAAATGGCGATCGGAGGTCAGCATCCAGCGCGCGGGGCGCAGGCCGTTGCGGTCGAGCATGGCGGCGGCGTACCGGCCGTCGCAGGCGACGATGCCGGCCGGACCGTCCCACGGTTCGGTATTGAGGCCATGGAATTCGTAGAAGGCGGCCAGGTCGGCATCCTTGAATTCCAGCGACTGGGTCGCCGGCGGCACCAGGATGCGCAGCGCCTGCAGCAGGTCCATGCCGCCGGAGATGAGCAGCTCGAGCATGTTGTCGAGGCTTTGCGAGTCCGAGCCCTTCATCGAGATGACCGGGTCGAGCTCGGCGATGTCGAAGCGCGGCGTCTTCCAAACCTTGCTGCGTGCCTGCGCCCAGCGTCGGTTGCCTTCAATGGTGTTGATCTCGCCGTTGTGGGCGAGCAGTCGGAACGGATGCGCCAGTGGCCAGCGCGGCAAGGTGTTGGTCGAGAAGCGCTGGTGGAAAACAATGGCCGAGGACGCCAGGTCGCTGCGCTGCAGGTCCGGGTAGAACGTGGACAGCTTGTCCGGCAGCACCATGCCCTTGTAGCTGATGCCATTGGGCGAGAGGGTGGTGACATAGAAGTCGGGCACCTCGCGCAGTGCCTGCTCGGCGCGGCGGCGCGCCAGGAACAGGGCCAGCCCGAAGGCGTCTTCGTCCTGGCCTTGGCCGGCATCGACGAAGATCTGCTCGATGCGCGGCAGGGTGTCGCGGGCCAGTTGCCCGCAGACCTGGTCGTCGGTGGGCACCACGCGCCAGCCACGCGGCTGCGTTTGCGCGTGCTGCAGTTGCTGCTCGAGTTCGGTCCGGCAGCGGGCGGCGTCGACGGGATCGTGGGGCAGGAACACCACGCCGGCAGCGAAGCGCGGGCCGGGTTCAATGGCGGCTTCGCGCGCCAGCGCGCGCAGGAAGGCATCGGGTTTGCGGATGAGCAGGCCGCAGCCATCGCCAGTGATGCCGTCGGCGGCCACGCCACCGCGATGGGTCATGCGCGAAAGGGCGGCGATCGCGGTATCGACCAGCGAGCGGGAGGGTTGGTCATCCAACTGCACGACCATGCCGAAACCACAGGCGTCGCGCTCATCGCGCGCGTCGTAGAGACCGGGTTGTGGGTCGAGCCCGTGGCGAGTGCGGGGGGCCATGTGTGCCTCGTAGCGATGCGATCCGGGAAAGCGGCGACGACCATGCCCGCTCAACCCAGCAGCGCGCGTTTTGAAGTCACCGGACTATCGAATAGATCACAGTTGCTGCGACGCGGCAACACACCGTTACAGATGCAACGAGAAACCGCGCAAAGCCTTATGCAACAAGGCCTGCGCGGCGTCTCGGGACCGCCGCGCACAGGGCGCGGCGGCGGTGGCTCAACCGCAGCGCGCGGCGGTCACCACGTGCTGCGCGTCCACGTCCAGGGTCAGGCGCTCGCCGTTGAACTCCATGGTGACCATCTGCCCGGGCTCGAGCACGCGCACGCTGGTGGCGTGCGCGTCCTGGCGGGCCTGTTCGGTCAGGGTTTCGGTCACTTTTTGCCCGACCAGGGACTGCAGCTGGCTGGCATCGCAACTGCCGATCGGTGGCGGCTGGGGGGCGGTATCGGTGGTGGGGGTGGCGGCTTCGGCGGCGGCCTGTTGGGCCTGGGCGGTGACCGCCTCCTGTTCGTCGGGCGCCGGCGCCTGGCAGGCGGCGAGCGTAAGGACCAGGGTGGACACGGCGGCGGCGAACAGACCGCGGCGCGTGCGCGGGGCGACGGCTTCAAGCATCGGTGGGACTCCGGCCGGAATGGAAGCCCAAGGATAAGCACAACCGGCCCGCTGCGGCAGCCACCCGCCGTCGATGGCCCTCACCTGGCGTGGATGCACCGTTGACGTGGCGCGCGCACGGCGCTGTCGACAATGCGCTCCGTGCCCCGCCGACCCACGCCCGACACTCCCCCGCCCGTCGCCACGCCGCGACCGACTCCGCCGCCGGAGGTGCGCGCGGCCGGGCTGGTTTATGTAAGCGACGCCGATCCGGGCATTCATCGCCGCCGGGCCGGTAAGGGGTTCGCCTATCGCGATGCGGATGGAGCGGCGGTGCGGGATGCCAAGACGCTGCAGCGCATCCGTGCATTGGCGATCCCACCGGCCTACACCGAGGTGTGGATCTGCGCGCTGCCGCTGGGTCATTTGCAGGCGACTGGGCGCGATGCGCGTCGACGCAAGCAGTATCGCTACCACGCCGAGTGGGCGCAGGTTCGCGGCGACGGCAAGTTCGGCCGACTTCTCGCCTTCGGCAAGGCATTGCCGCGATTGCGTCGGCAGTTGGGGCGCGACCTGGCGTTGCCGGGTTTTCCGCAGGCCAAGGTATTGGCGGTGGTGATCGCGTTGATGGCCGACACGCTGGTGCGGGTGGGCAACGTGGAATATGCGCGCAGCAACCGGTCGTACGGGCTGACGACGCTGCGCAATCGTCATCTGGAATTCCTGAGCGGCGGGCGCGCGCGTTTGCGCTTTCGTGGCAAGAGCGGGCTCGAACACGACATCGGGATACAGGACAAACGATTGGTGAAGTTGATCAAGGCTTGCCAGCAGTTGCCGGGGCAGTCGCTGTTTCAGTACCGCGATGACGAGGGGCAGCTGCAGCCGGTGGATTCGGGGATGGTCAACGACTATCTGCGCCAGGCGATGGGCGAGGAATTCACGGCGAAGGATTTCCGCACTTGGGGCGGCACGCTGGCGGCGTTGCAGAAGTTGGCGCGGTTGCCGCTGCCCGAGCAGCGTAGCGAGCGGGCGTTGGCGCAGTTGCAGAATCAGGTGCTGCGCGAGGTGGCCGATGCGTTGGGAAATACGCCGGCGGTGTGTCGCAAGGCTTATATCGATCCGCGGGTGTTCGAGTCGTGGCGCGAAGGGCGTTTGCAGGTGGGCGAGGAGGTGCGGGGGGCGCGGCAGTGGGAGCAGTTTGCGTTGCGGTTCTTGGCGCGGGGGCGGCGGGAGAAGCGTAAGCGTGTTTAAGCCCAAGGCTTGGGAGCAAGGCCTGAAAGCGGGCGCTGCGTGCAGTCTTGCGCGCGTCGATGCCGCAAAGGTGCGGCTCCGTTCGGCGGTGGGTTTTGCCGGCTTCCGCGAGGGCACCGGTCTACGGAGCGGATCGTCTGCGGGAGACGGGCGTCAGCCGCAGTAGATGGCGGTGATGTTGTTGGTGTCGCCCTTCTCGATGGTCAGGCGGTCGCCGCCGCTGTGGCTGGCGCCCTGGGTGGGATCGGCCTGGCCGCTGCTGGTGGCACCGCTCTGCGCGGACTGGCCCTGGACGAGCTGGACCTGGAGGCTGTCGCTGTCGACGCGGGCGCGCTCGACGGCTTGTGCCGTGGCGGCCAGGCCGACGGCACCACGGACCATGTCGACATGGCATTGCCCGGAAATGACGCCGTCGATCGGCAGGACTTCGGCGACCTGGTGGGTGGTGCAGGCGGACAGGGCGGCGGTCGAGGCAAGGGTAGCAAGGGCGAGGGCGAGGCGGTTCATGGAGGGCTCCAGTGGCGGTCACGTCCAGCGTGCGTGCGCTGGTGTCTGCAAGGCATGAAGACGCTGCGGTGGATCCTCACCGGCACTGATCGTTCGCCGGGGCATCGTCGATGGCCTTCGAGAAGATTGGGACACGTCCATGGCCGTCTGCGATGTGTGTGGCAACGATTACGACAAGGCCTTCGTGCTGACCCAGGGCGATCGCCGCGGCACGTTCGATTCGTTCGAATGTGCGATCCATGCGTTCGCACCCACTTGTGCGCATTGCCAATGCCGAATCATCGGGCATGGCATCGAGGGCGGCGGGAAGATCTATTGCTGCGCCAATTGCGCTCGCCATGCCGGTGTCGAGGGCGTGGCCGACCGCGCCTGATCGATTCGACTGCGAGGTTCCCATGGCTACACGCAAGACAACCCAGCCTGCCAAGGCCAATCCGCCGGCAAAAGCTGCAAGCAAGAAGAAAACAGCAGCAGGGGCGAAGGCAGGCACGTCGGCTGGCTCGTCCACTGGTGCGCGGTCTTCCGCAGGTGGCAGCAAGCAGGGCTTCGGTGCTGGAAAGGCAGTCCGTGACGCTACGGCGGATGCCACCGCGCAGCGACAGCGCACGCTGCAATCGCAGATCGATCAGAAGGACGCGACCAAGAAGTCGTCAGCCAAGCCTGCCAAACGGGCGACCCAGGCCGGCGCGCGACGCCAGCCCGAGAATCCCCTGCCCAAGCAGCACCTGCGCAAGCCGGGCAATGAGCACGCGTTGCAGGAAGCACCTCGCTTCCTGGCGCCGGACTACCAGGGCAGCGGCAAGCTCAAGGGCATGCGGGCCATTGTTACCGGTGGCGACTCGGGCATCGGGCGTGCCGTGGCCGTATTGTTCGCGCGCGAGGGTGCGGATGTGGCGGTGTTCTATCTGGATGAGCACGAAGATGCCGAGACCACGCGGCACCACGTGGAGGCGGAGGGCCGACGCTGCCTGCTCTTCAGTGGCGACGTCCGCGACTCCGCCTTTTGCGACGCATCGGTCGCGCACGTGGTGAAGGCGTTCGGCGGCATCGACATCCTGGTGAACAACGCGGCGTTCCAGCTGCATGCCGACAAGATCGAGGATCTCACCGACGGGCATCTCGAGGAGACCTTGATGACCAACATCGGGGGCTACTTCCACATGGCCCGCGCAGTGGTGCCGCACTTGGGCGCGGGGGCCAGCATCATCAACACGGGCTCGGAAACCGGGCTATTCGGCAGCAAGGCGTTACTGGACTACTCCGCGACGAAGGGAGCGATCCACGCCTTCACGATGTCGCTGGCCAGCCAGTTGCAGCCGCGCGGCATTCGCGTCAACGCCGTGGCCCCGGGGCCCGTGTGGACACCGTTGAACCCGGCAGACAAGCCGGCGGACAAGATTGCCGACTTCGGCAAGGACAGCGATATGGGCCGACCGGCGCAGCCGGAAGAACTGTCGCCGGCCTATGTGTTTCTGGCGTCGCCGATCACCGCCAGCTACATCAGCGGCGCGATCCTGCCGGTGATGGGGGGGCCACACGGCTGAGTTGGCGAGGGCGAGCGTGGGAAGGTTGCTGCGCCGCCAGCCGCAGGAGCGATCACAGTCCTTGGGAGAGGTGAGGGAAAACTTCGCCCTCCCGTGCCCGCGCAACACCTTCCCTGCCCCCGCGGGAACACCCGGGGCCATAATCCTCCGCAACACAGGGGGATGGCATGGACGATGCGGAGTCACGCTGCCGGGTGGTGGTACTGGGCGGCTATGGGCATTTTGGTGCCAGGATCTCGCGGGCGTTGGCCAGCGAGCCGACGATCCAGGTGATCGTGGCCGGACGCCATGCGCGTACGCATGGCCCCGCCCATTTTTCCGTGCTGCCGGTGCCGCTGACCTACGCCGATCTGGATATCGCGTCGAGCAAGCTTGCCGCGGACTTGGCCGCATTGAAGCCGAACCTGGTGATCCACACCGCCGGGCCGTTCCAGGGTCAGGGGCATGCGGTGGCCGAGGCGTGCTTGCGCGCAGGCGCGCACTACGTGGATTTGGCCGACGGCCGCGACTTCGTGCGTGAATTCCCCGGGCGGGTGGACGCGGCCGCACGCTTGGCCGGGCGCGCGGCGATTACGGGCGCCAGCACCTTGCCGGCGATTTCCAGCGTCGTGATCGATGCGTTGCGGGGACGCTTCGATGCGCTGCACGAGATCGATATCGTCATCGCGCCGGCGCAGCGCACGCCATTGGGGCTGGCCACCGTGCGGGCGGTGCTGTCGTACTGCGGCCAACCATTTCGGTGCTGGCATGACGGTGCCTGGCGCACCGTGGTGGGTTGGCGACATCCCGAGCCGGTGCACTTCAACCACCTTCGCCCGCGGCTGGCTTCACCTTGCGACGTGCCGGACCATGACCTGCTGGTGGCGCGCTATGCGGGGGTGCGCACGGTGCGTTTTCGTGCGGCGCTGGAGTTGGCGTGGTTGCAACGCGCGCTGTCGATGGTCGCTGCGCTGCGGCAGTGGGGACTGCCCCTGCCGATGGCCGCACTGGCGCCGACGCTGTCGCGCGCGGGGCGTTGGTTCGATGGTTTCGGCAGCGACCTGGGTGGGATGTTCGTCAAGTTGGTAGGCGTACGGGACAGCCAGCCACTGTCCGTGCGCTGGGATCTGACGGCGCCTTCATTGCATGGCCCCGAGATCCCATGCCTGGCGGCGGTGTTGTTGGCGCGTCGGTTGGCCCGTGGGGACGGGCTGCCCGTCGGCGCCCAGGCCTGCATGGGGATCCTGACGCTGGCCGATTTCGAGCAGGCGTTCGAGCAGTGGCAGATTGTTGGCGAGGTGGTTGAGTCCTCTGGTTGACCCACGGCGCACGGCAAGTCGGGGGCGGCGGCCCGCCGCGACGGAGCGGGTCGGGTTTCTTCCTGGACCGGCCCGGGGCTCGCATCTTTACGATCCCATCCGATGACGCCTCTCGCACCGCGACCGGTCGGCGTTCAACCCATCGCACCCTCCTCAGTGCCTTCGCCTGGTTGCGCGCAGACCGGCGACAGCGCCAGTTGGTCGGCTTGTTCGGCTTCGATCAGCCGCAGCATCAGCTGGGCGAGCGTCACGACGTCCTGGTGGTTGTGGTCGAGCACGCGACGCAGGTCGATCGCATCGCCGCCGCGGAGGTAGTTCAACCAGGCGGCGGGCGCCTGCGAGCCGGGCAGATCGTCTTCGCGCACGATGCGCAGCAACTGCCGCTCGATGGTGGCCAGTCGACAGTTTTCCCAGGTGCCGCGGTATCGTCGGCGGGTGGGAAACAGCAGGTCGACATGGTCCAGTGCCGACAGCGGTTCTGGCCGTCGCGCCAATCGATATCGGGTCTTCAATAGTGGCGCGTCGTAGCAACGGCCGTTGTAGCTGGACAGCACTGTGCGCGGGCCCAGCCACGAGGCGAACGTGTCGAGCATGGCCGGTTCGGCGGCCATCGTGGCCATCATCAACTGGCGTATCCGCAGGCCTTGGCCGCGCGTGGGATCGCGATGCCAGTCGGCCGCGCCGATCATGAAGGCGCGCGTGCCGGTACCGCCGGCCAGGCCGGTGGTTTCGGTATCGAAGAACAGCAGATCGCCGGCGTGCACTGAGTCGTCGCGGCGGGCGAAGGCCAGGTTAAGCGGCGCCGACGGATGCGTTTGCGGCACGAACGACTCGACCAGGTACAGCCCCGGGGCGATCTCGTCGCCCGGCAGATGCCGATCGCGGACGAGGGGGCGTTCCACGCGCAGTGCGGGTGCCTGTAGCGAACGCTCGCGCAGGCCGAGCAGGCGATACAGGCTGTCGCGTGCGATGTCGCGGGCGGGCGCACGCGCGACGCCTGTCGGTGTCGGTGGTGAGGATGTCTGGGTAGCGGCTGGCTGCGCCGTTGACATGGACGTGGACGTGGATGCGACGAGCGGTGCCGCCGGTGCGATGGCCTTGTGCCGAACCTCGCGGTCGATCCAGGCGAACACGGGTTCTTCGACGCGCGCCGGCGCGGTCGTCGTCGCGGATGGCACGCTGGCCGCCGCTGCGACAGGCGCCACCGGCCCGGTGATCGGTGCCGTCGGCGCTGTACGCCCGGCCTGCTGTTGCAACAGGCGCAAACGGGCCAGGCTGACGCTCATGCGTCGATCGCCCGAGGCAACGGGACATCAATGGCTTCGATGGCCGGCTCGTCGTGCCCGAGGCGGGCGAACAACGCGAGCACCTTCAAGGCCAGCGTCTTGGGCGTGGCGGCCTGGCCCTGCTCCTGCGAGGCCAGCACCGGACCCACGCAGGCGGGGCAGCCGGCGCTGCAGTCGCAGCGCGTGATCAACTCACCAGCTCGCACGACCAACTCGGCCTGGCGCTGCCACAGCGGCTCGCTCAGCCCCACGCCCCCGGGAAAGTTGTCGTAGAGGTAGACCGTGGGGACGAACTGTTGCTGCACTTCCACGGTCTCGTCCTGGCCATTGGCGCCCCGCACCTGGCCGCGACCGGTCTGGTCGGCGAGCGCGAACCACGCGCCATCACCGTTGCCCACGGCCTTCTGCAGATCGCGTGCATCGGCCATCACCGCCACCGTGGCGACCACATGAAGCGCGTAGGCCGCGCCGAGGAAACCGTCCAGCGCGTCCTGGCGCGAGGTGAAGGCGCGGCCCAGCGTGGTCTGCGGCAGTTGCCACCACAGCGCGGTGGTGTGCAGCTCCTGGTCCGGCAGGTTGACCGGGCCGTAGCCGATGTTCTCGTGCGTGTAGTACCGGATCTTCTTGTAGCCGGCCACGCGGCGCACCACGTGCACTTCACCGTGGTGGCAGTCGCCCTGCCCGGCCGTGCCGCCGTCGAAGCGGTCCAGCACCTTGAGCTTGGTGTAGTCGATGCTGTCGGTGTAGTAGTCGACGTGAGTGCGGGTGACGTAGGCCTTGCGTCCGTCCCAGTCCAGGCGCTCGACCTGGTACGGCGTACTCTGCACCATGTGGATGGCGCCTTCGTACAGGGTCAGCGCGGCGGCGGAATAGTCGACTTCGGCGATGATCTGCTGCTTGCCGTCGCTGCGATCGACCACCACGAAATTGCCATCGGCCACCGAGCGCAGGCTCACCGCATTGGCGGGATAGCTGTCGGCGATCCACTCCCAGCGCTCGCCTTCCTGGTGGATCACGCCGCTTTCGGCCAGTGCTTCGAGAAACACCGCCGGATCCACGGGGCCGAACGGCTCGCCGGCATTGAAGGGCAGCTCGAAGGCCGCGCAGCGGATGTGGTCGAACAGGATCAGGGTCTGGTCCGGCGCGATGCGCGCGTGTTCGGGCGAGGCGTCGGCAAAGAAATCCGGATGCCGCACCACGTACTGGTCCAGCGGTTGCGAACTGGCCACCAGCACGCCCAGTGCCGGCTGCTGGCGACGGCCGGCACGCCCGAAACGCTGCCAGGTGGCGGCCACGCTGCCCGGATAGCCGTTGAGCACGACCACGTCGAGCGCGCCGATGTCCACGCCCAGTTCCAGTGCCGAGGTACTGACGATGCCGTCGATGTTGCCGGCACGCATCGCGCGCTCGACCTCGCGCCGCTCGGTGGGCAGATAGCCACCGCGATAAGCGCGAATGCGCGGCGGCTTGCGGGGGTCGTGGTCGAAGATGTCCTTGAGGTACTTGGTCAACACCTCGACCATCAAGCGGCTTTGCGCGAATACCAGGGTCTTGAGGCCGGACTTGATCGCGATGCGCGCGATGCGGTTGCTTTGCGATCGTGCCGAGGCACGCAATCCGAGGTCGGGATTGACCACCGGCGGATTCCACAGCAGCACATGCCTGTCGCCGACCGGCGCGCCGGATTCGGTAATGGCGTGCACGCGGTCTTCGATGAGCGCTTCGGCATGGGCGCGGGGATTGCCGATGGTGGCCGAGCACAGGATGAATTGCGGGTTGACGCCGTAGAAGGCGCAGATGCGCTTGAGCCGGCGCAGCACGTTGGTGACGTGGCTGCCGAATACGCCGCGGTAGGTGTGCACCTCGTCGATCACCACGTATTGCAGGTTCTCGAAGAACTGCGCCCACTTGGTGTGATGCGGCAGGATGCCTTGGTGCAGCATGTCCGGGTTGGAGACCACGATGTCGCCGTGCAGGCGGATGGCCTGGCGCGCATCGCCGGGGGTGTCGCCATCGAAGGTGAAAGCCTTCACCCCCAGGTCGCCGGCGCGGTTGAGCTCAAGCAGCTCGGCGACCTGGTCCTGGGCCAGGGCCTTGGTGGGGAACAGGTAGAGGGCCTTGGCGCGGCGGGTCATCGCCGCGGCCACCACCGGCAGCGTGTAGCACAGGGATTTGCCACTGGCGGTGGGGGTGACCACGGCCAGGTGTTCGCCGCGTGCGGTGGCCGCCCAGGCCTCAGCCTGGTGGCTGTAGAGCTGCTCGATGCCTCGCGCACGCAGCGCCTGGGCCAGCGCGGGCGGCAGGTCGGCGGGCAACGGCGCGTAGTTGCCCTGCCGGCCGGGGATGGTGAAGCTGCCGGTAATGCGATCGGCATAGCGGCGCGCCAGTCGCGTGGTAAGCAGCGCGCCGTCGCGAGCGGGCACGCCGTCGAGCGTGGACAGCGCGCGTTCGGCGTCCTCGGTGCGGGGAGCGAGGGCGTGGGCCATGGTGGGGACTTCCTAAAACGTTGATCGGACCGCGTCATGGTCTCATCGCATGAGATTGACGCACAAAAACACGTTCATGATCCTCAGCTTGCCGCGCACGCGACCGGGACGTTGCGCTCACGCGCGAGGGGGCAGGCTGCCCTTTCCCCCGCAACGAGGAGAATCACAATGGGCCAGCGCATTCCTGAGGGCACGGTGGTGGTGGTCGCCGACGGTGGTTCGGCGCGGGTGTTCACCAACGTTGGCAGCGAGCGCGAGCCGCAGTTGCATCAGCAGGCCAACTTCGCGGTGCAGAACATCGACGATGAGGGGCCGGCCGGCGGTATGCCGAAGGAGATGAGCGAGGCGCAGCTGGATGAGGCAACGTTCGCCAAGCAGCTGGCGGCGGGGCTCAACGAGGGCGCGCTGAACAATCGCTATCAGCATCTGGTGCTGGTGGCCGATCCGGCCACATTGGGCAGGATTCGTCCTTTGCTGCACAAGGAGACCCAGGCGCGGTTGCTCGGCGATCTGGCGAAGGATTTCACCAATGCACCGTTGGACGATATCCAGCGGGCGCTGCGCTGAGCGTCATGACGTATACGGCGGACTATGCGGTAGTGGAGCCGGGCGTCGAGGCGGTGGCGGCGATGTCGGGACGGGTGGCGCTGGAGTTTGGTGCGCCGTGGTGTCCGCATTGCCAAGCGGCGCAGCCGGGTCTCGCGCAGGCGTTGTCCGGCCGGCGGGAGGTGACTCATGTGAAGGTCGAGGATGGCAAGGGCCGTCGATTGGGACGGGCGTTTGCAGTGAAGTTGTGGCCGACGTTGGTGTTGTTGCGCGATGGACTGGAGGTGGCTCGCGTAGTGAGGCCGCGTGGGCCGGGCGATTTGGCCGAAGCGTTGGCGCGGTGGGATGCGGGCGAAGTGGCGGTGACGCCGGCGGCAGCGGGGCCCATGTAAAGCAGGTCCTAAAAACGGGGTCAGGTTCAGTTCGTGAAGCGAACTGACCCTGACCCCGTTTTTCCTCGCGGAACATCGGGTGCGCCCGCCAGACGGACGGAGGCCGCAGACAATCATCGCCCGCACCGTCGTTGGGCGCCGGTTGCAATGCGCGATCGCCGCTTCCGTAACATGGGGGCATGTCCAGTCCGCCTCCCCTGCCCCCGTCTTTACCCATTCCCGCGCCGCCACCGCTTGATGCGGCCGCGCTGGCCGAGTTGGCGCAGGCCAGGCAATGGTTGGAAAACCCTGGCTGGGCGGCGCGGGCGGCCAATGTGATGGGAATGCCGGTCGAGGCCTTGATCGGGCAGTACTTGCCACAGCGGTTGACGCGCGGATTGGACGCCATCACTCGTCGCGCGCTGGGCATTGCGCTGAAATCGGCCATGCGTTCGTTGCGCGGTCCAGCGACGCCTGCGCGTCCGCGACTGCATCGGCTGGCGGTGTCGGTGACCGGTGCCGGGGGCGGGTTTTTTGGCGTGCCAGGGCTGGCGATGGAACTGCCGCTCACCACGACGCTGATGTTGCGTTCGATCGCCGACATCGCGCGCGCCAATGGGGAGGACCTGGCCGACCCGGCGACGGCGCTGGCGTGCCTGGAGGTGCTGGCCCACGGGGGTCAGAGCGCTTCCGACGATGGCAGCGAGTCTGGCTATTTCGCGGTACGTGCGGCGATGGCCCAGCAGGTCAACGCGGCCGCGCGGCATCTGGCCCAGCATGGTCTGGCGCATCAGGGCGCGCCGGTGTTGGTGCAGTTGCTGGCTCGGGTGGCCGCCAAATTCTCGGTCAGCGTGAGTGAAAAGCTGGCGGCCCAGGCGGTTCCGGTCGCCGGCGCGATCGGCGGTGCGGCGCTCAACAACGTGTTCATCGGGCACTTCCAGCAGATGGCGCGCGGGCATTTCACCGTGCGTCGGCTGGAGCGCCGTCATGGGGAGGTGGCCGTGCGCGAGGCCTACCGCGCGCTGAGCGATCCCACTTAGCGGCCACGCTTGGCGGCCGAAGCGTTTCCGGAGCAGCTGGCGGCGAGCGGCTTAAGTCAACCTGACCCCGTTTTCTTTGAGCCGCGGGTCGGCATAAGTCAACCTGACCCCGTTTTCTTCGACTGGCGGCCGACGCGGTCTTCGACGCGGCGAAACAAGGCCAGCACGATGACGCACATCACCGACACGCCGGCGGCGATCACGTAGTTGCCGATGCCGGCGGCGATGCCAATGGCCGCGGCCATCACCAGCGAGCTGGCGGTGGTCAATCCACTGACGCGATCGCTGCGCTGGCTGCGCAGGATGGTGCCGGCCGCCACGAATCCCACGCTGGCCACGACCGCTTCGATCAGGCGCACCGGATCGACTTGCAGCAAATCGCGGTAGCGTTCTTGCTGGAAGTGCTCGGCCACGCTGTCGCCCAGGCCGACGATCAACGCGGCAGCCCCGGCGATCATCATGTGGGTGCGCAGGCCGGCGGCGTGCTTGCCGATCTCGCGCTCGAAGCCCAGCACGCCGCCGAGCAGCATCGCGGCGGCCACGCGCAGCAACAGTGCGCCGTCCTGGCCCAGGTGTTCCATGGTCAGGTGTTCCATGGGGATGCCTCCGGTGGTTGACGGCCAGACTGGCAGCGCCGCGGCGCAGGCCGGGTGAAGGGCCCGCCGCGATGGCGACCCTGTCCACGAGCGGTCGAGCGGCACGACCGGTCACGAGCGGCACGAGAGCGGCACGCAGCGGTCAGCGCACGAGGGTCGACGGTGCGAGCGGTACGAGCGGCAGGAGCGACACGACCGGCACGAGCCGTACGAGTGCTAAGACCCGCACGAGCCGCGTGACGCGGCGCGTATCCTGTGGCCATGAAGCCGCACTCTCCCGCTTGCGAGCGCAATCGTGATCCCATCCTGGCGGTGATTCGTCAGTACTTCGGTGATCGCCGCCAAGTGCTGGAAATCGGCAGCGGCACCGGGCAGCACGCGGTGCATTTTGCCGCGGCCCTGCCCTGGTTGCGATGGCAGGCCAGCGACCATCCGGACCAGTTGCCGGGCATTCGGCAATGGCTGGACGATGCCGCACTGCCCAATACGCCCGCGCCGATTGCGCTGCAAGCCGAGCTGGCGCCACGCCCGGGGCTAGCGCCCTTGCCGCCGCTGCCCGCCGGTGGATTCGATGCGGTATTCAGCGCCAACACGCTGCACATCATGGGCTGGCCGCAGGTGCAGGCGCTGTTTGCGGGGCTGCCGGCCTTGATGGCCGAAAACGCATTGTTGCTGGTCTACGGGCCATTCAATTACGACGGTGGCTACAGCAGTGAGAGCAACCGGCTATTCGATGCCTGGTTGAAGGAACGCGACGCGGTGTCCGGCATTCGCGACGCGGCCGACGTGGATGCGCTCGCCCTGCAGGCGGGTCTGCGCCTGGTGGCCGACATAGCGATGCCCGCGAACAACCGCTGCCGGCTGTGGCGTCGCGCGCCGTAAATGACGATGCAAGTCACGGCAGTGGAATGATGCGCGGTGACCGCCGGTCGCGGCGAGCCGCACGTGCGGTGGCGAGCTGACCGCGTGACCCGTCAACCCGCTGCTACGGCAGCGGGTGCTCAAACGCGGCGACGGCGCTCCAGCCACCATGAGGCGGCTGCGAAACACACGAACGCCAGCCACCACGGCCAGCGTGGGCCGGGCGTGCGGATGGCCGCCGACGCCGCGGCAGGGCCTGGCGCCGCATCGCCCTCGCCTGCCAGCGCCAAGGTGGCATCGCGCTGCGATTGCACGAACCAGGCGTGGGCCTGGGCCGGATCCTGCACGTAGAAACGCATCGTGCCGCCCGCGCTGTCGAGCACATGCCAGCCGGCCTGCTCGGGCCAGTAGCCGGCGCAAGCGTTGGGCTGGCTGGCCGGATCGATGCGCAAGGGCGTGCGCGCCTGGTTCGCCGCGGTCACGCTTGCATCGGCCGCCACGCCGCACAGGGTGACCCGCTGGCCCGCCCAGGCCGGGCCGATCACCGTGGGAGGTGGGGCGCCACGCGGGCGCGCCAACGGCGACAGTAGGCCGCTCCACAACGCGGCATGGCGATCATGTTGTCCGGCCAGCGCCCACAGGTAGCTGTCGGTCAGCGTGCTGAGACCGACGCGGCCGCGACCCAACGGTTGCCACCACGCGTACGCGACGCCCGCGGCGTCGCGCGCCAATACCTGCGCGGCAGCCGCGTCGACCGGCGTGAGCGCGCGTCGGGTCAACGCCGGCACCGCTGCAGCGTCGGCATCGGCGGCCGGCGCGGTGACCTCGGCGGTGCCGCTCGCATCGCCGTGCAAGGGCAGTCCCCACTCGCGCAGCGCGCTGCGCGTGGCTGCATCAGGTGCGCCGGCCAAGCGCACCAGCACGCCCAGGCCGCGTTGCATGGCCGCGCCCAGCGCCTGGCGCTCACCCTGGGGCAGGGCCGACAGGGAACGCTCATCGAGCACCACCAGATCAACGCCGTCGAGCGTGGCTGCATCCAGGCGCGCCGGAGCGTCACCCAGGCCCAATCCGGCGCCGGTGGCGATGCGCGTACGCAGCGACAGGCCGGCATCGATCGCCCAGCGGCGCAGGTACTTCACTTCCGGCTGCGGTGCTCCGGCCAGCACCAGCAGCTTGAGCGGCGGTGCCGCCAGTGCGCTGACCGGCACGGGGGTGCGGCCCTGCTCGTGGCCGGCCGCATCGATCAGGCGCAGCGAGAACAAGGCATCACCCGGCGGGCCGGCCTGGGCGTGCAACTGGAAGCGGCCCGCGGCATCGGGCACGACCTGCTGCAGCCGGGTGCCGGCCGGATCGGTCAGTTCGATTCGACTGCCGGGCAGGCCTTGCACGCGACCGCCCACCGCGAAAGTAGCGCCGGCGGCCACCGGCGTTGGCAGCCAAACTTCGACCAATCCGGCGGGCGCATCGCTGGGCCGGAAGTCCAGTGCGCGGCCGGCCAGCGCGTCGCGGTCGCGCGCGGGCAGGTAGGCGCCGGTGACCACCACGCGCGCGGCCGGTTGCCGGCGCAATGCCGTGGCCAGGTCGGGCACGGTGATCGCCAAGGGCGCATCGGCTTCGGGCAGGGCGACAACGCCGGCCAGTGCGGGGTCCGGTGGATCGGCTGGCCGCTCGTGCGCGCTCGCACGTTGGGCGGTGGAATCGGAGGCACGCGCCTGCGTGGCCCGCGATCCAGCGCTGCCCCACGCCCGGTCTCGCGGCGCGCCGGACGCGATGACCTGCAGCGTTCCGACGGCGGTGGTGCGCGCCGGTGGATACAACATCGCGTACAGGCTGATGGCCAACAGTGGCTGCAACGCCAGCAGCGTCCAGGTGACGGCAGCGCGGCGCTGTGCACGACCGCGCCACAGGCCGCCCCATGCCAGCAAGACGGCCAGCGTGCAGGCCGCGACAATCCATCCGTTGCTCATCGCACGCCCTCGCGCGATGGGGCGGGCGCCTGCAAGGCATCCAGATAGCGCTGGCCGACGGCGTCGGGTGCCATGCGCGGGCGCAACTGCGCCGGCGGACGCGCCACCGCGCGCCACAACTGGCCGCGCAAGCGCTCTCGGCAGGGCAGGCAATCAGGTTGCGCGCGCGCGGTCTCCAGCGACTCGGACAGCGACAGCTCCGGGTCCAGGCGTGCCTGCTCGCCTTGCAGCCACTGCGCAAAGGCCTGCAACGTTTGCACCGGGGGCGCGGCCTGGCCAGGCGCCAACGCCTGCCACAGCGCCATCGCGCGCGGATCCGGCGGCGTGGCGGCCTGCAAGGCGTCGCCGCGCGAGGCCAGCCCGGCCCGATCGCCGCCCAGGCGCCGGCTCATGTCGATCGGCGGCAGCTCCGGGCCCAGTCGCGCCAGGTAGATGCGCTCGGCCTGCTGGACTTTCTTGATGAAGGCCAATGCCTCATAGGCAAAGGGCAGCGCGAGTTCTGGCCGTCCCTGGCGCAGTTCGCCTTCGGACTGCCACATGCGATCGAGGGCGGACTTGAGCGTCGCGCGGGTCTGCGGGTCGAGCAGCGTCGCGGCTTCGGCATGATCGTGGGTGTGGCCGAACTCGGCCAGCACGTTGCCCGCGTCACCAAAGGTGGCCGCTGCCGCGGGAGCGCCGTGGTCGTGACCGTCCAGTTCGGCGGCGCCTTGCTTGGCGGGTGCGGCGGGCTTCGCGGTGGTGGGCTTGGTCGAAGCAGCGGCAGCGGCAGGCGCATCTGCAGTCGGCAGATCCGCGGTGCGCGGCTCGGAAGTGGGCGCGGCATCGGCGGTCGGCAGATCGTCGGCCACCGGCAGCGTGGCGCTGGCAGGTTCATGGCCCTCGTGCGCATCGTCGTCATGCGCATCACCGGTGGGCGGGGCCTGCGGTGAACCTTCGCTTTCTTCACCCAGGAACTGCCCGTACCGCATACGCAGGATGCGCTGGTCCACGCCGATCGCATCGGAGCGCTTGAGGAAGGTGTCCGCATCGAGCGAACGTTTTTGTTTCAGCAACGCTTCGGCATCGATGATGATCTGGCGTTGGCTACGGAAGTAGGCCGGCAGGGTCTTGCGCACGCTGGCTTCCAGGTCGGTGGTGAGCTGTTGCTGTGGCGGCGGCCAGCGCAGCACGATGCTGCTGCTGCGCGCCGATTGCGCCTGCGGGCTGCGGGTATCGCGCACTTCCAGTTGCACGATGAGGTCATCGCCGGGGGTGAGGCCCAGTGCGACCGGATCCAGGTCGCGCGCAAAACGCCGTGCGGTGGCCGGGCCAGTGCCGGTCAGGCTCATGCGCTGCTCGCTGAAATGGATGTTTTCGCCACTGCCCTGGGCCAGGGTGACCTTGAGGCTCGCGGTGGCGAGCACGCCGTAGTCGTCGCTGGCCTCGAAACGCAGCGGCCACCGCTGGCGCGCCGGATCCCACAGCACCAGGGTGTTGTCGGGCTCGAGCACGCGCACCTGTGGCGCGCGGTCGGGCACTGCCTGCAGACGATGCAGGTCGAGCTGACGGTCTTCGATCACGACGCGATACAGCAGCGAGCGGGTGAGCTGCAGGCCGGTTTGCCAATGGCCATCGCCCCGATCCTGCAGCGGCTGGCGGCGGCCGTCGGCGAACTGCAGCGCGACCGAACGCGGCTGTCCGTCGATGCGCAGCTCCCAGCGCAATTGCGTGCCTTCGGGCACGCGGGCGTCCAGCGTGGGCAGCGTGGCAGGCCGCTGGCCGGTGTAGGCCGGCGGCGTCGCCATGAGTTGGGCTTGGCGAAGTGCCAGCGTGCGCGGCGTGCCATCGGCCTTTGGCGCCGCGGCGATCGTCGCCAGCGGTCGCGACGGCCACAGCACGATCGCGGCCAGCAGCAACCACGCGGGAAACCACATGGCGAGATGAGGCTTCACGGGCCAAGGCTCGCGCAATGCGGGCAGTGCCTTGGGCAGGCGGCCCAGCACGCGCTCGCGCTGCAGCCGCTGCAGCGGCCCCAGCGCAGTGCCATCGGTGAACAGCAGGTCGGCGCTGTCTTCCATGACGGGTTGGGTGTCGAGGCGGCGTTGCAACCAGGGTCGGTCGCGGCGGCGCGCGTTCAACACGGCGATGGCGGCCAGCGCCAGCCACCCCACAAGCAGGCTCGGCCAGAAGGCCCCTGGGGTACCCAGGCGCCATGCCAGCGCCGGCGCCAGCAACGTCCATGGCAGACCCAGCGACAGCGTGCGCAGATGTGCGCGACGTCGCGCCTTGCGCCAAGCGGTGGACAGCGGTGATGGGATCATGCGCGCGCTCCGCGACGCGGCGAGCTGGCCCACACGCGTTCGATCAGGAACAGCAACGCAATCAGCGCCACCAACGCATCGATCAGCGGTCGCGGCGGCAGCGGCCACGGCGATCGTCCGGACAACGGGGGGAAACCGGCGCTGTCCACGCGCGAAGGCGACGGCGGCGGACGCAGGCGGTCGAGCAGTGCCGTTGCAAAACCGGCATCGAGCAGTTCGGGCGTCGCACTGGCCTGCAGCGGTGCGCCGAGTCGCCAGATCCGGCCGCGGCCGAAGGCGGCCGATTCCAGCACGACGCGACCGTCTTCACCACGCCACTGGGGTTGCATTGTCGTGGCCGCCGGCAAGGGCGTGCGGGGTTCGAGCAGCACTTGCCCGCCCTCGCGAATCGCATCCTGCCAGGCACTGGGTAGCGCAGCCGGCGAGAGCCAGATCGCCACGATGTCGCCGTCGCGAGCGGGCGGTGCCGCCGCGGTCGGCGCGATCGGCAACGGTGCGGCGCCGTGCCAGGCGGCCTGCAGTGCGCGCAGGTATCGCAGCGCCGCATGCGCGGGGTCATCGGTCAGCACTCGCAAGCCCGGTGGCCGACTTGCCGCCTGGCGGGCGACTTGAGGCGCCGAGGGCAGCACGCGCCAGTCCACCGGTCGCGACAACCGGGGGCGCTGCGCATCCACGCCGTCCAGCACCGTAGGCACCAGCACGGTCAATGGCACCCCCACGGACAGCTGCGCGTCAAGCTCGCGCAACAAGCTGGCATGGGGCTGCGGGCCCGCGGCGGGGGGCGCATCGATGGGCGGGAAACCCGGGGCCAGCCATAGCCAGCGTGCATCGGCCGGTGCGTCGATCGCCCTGCGCGCGGCCGCCACGTCGATGCCCGTGGCCACTGCCACGCGCGGCCGCGCATCGTCGTGCCCACGCAATGCCAGCCCGGCCAGCAGCAACGCCAGTAGCGCCAGCAACAGTAGCCGCAGCAGCAGCAACGGCCATTCGTCGAAGCGCACCTGGCGCCGCGGCTTGGGCCGCGCGCGCAGCCAGCGCAGCGCAGCGAATTCGGTCAGGTGCGCCTCTTGGCGACGCGCCAGGTGGATGAGCAACGGCACCAGCCACGCCGCCAGCGCCACCAGGCCCAAGGGCCACAGCAGGCTCAGCCCCATGCAGCCTCCCGGCCACCGAACAGGCGTTGCAGGCCGGCATCGAGGGGTTCATCCAGATACTGCACGGCATGGCGGATGCCGGCGGCCTGCCAGCGCGCCTGGCGCGCGCGCGCGGCCCGGGCAAAGCGTTGCAGGTAGTCGGCGCGCAATGCATCGCCATCACCGAGCAGTTCCTCGCCGGTTTCCGGATCGCGAAAACGATGCCCGCCCTGGAATGGAAAGTCGCGTTCGTCGGCGCCCAGAACCTGCAGCTGCACCACCTCGCGACCGGCCGCGGCCAGGCGTTCGCCCAACACCACGCTTTGCTCGTCGAAGCCGTCGCCCATCATCAGCACCAGATCGTTGGCGGCGATGCGTTCCCACAGCGGCCGCAGGCGCTCGGTGGCGGGCCATGCGCCGTCGGCACGCAAGCCGTGCAGGCTGAGCCACAGCCGATCGCGCTGGCGTGCGCCAACACCGGCGGGCGTCAGGTCCAGGCCCGTGCCGTGCACGGCAGCCAGGCCGAACCGGTCGCCCTGGCGCAATGCGACTTCTGCCGCGCAGGCGGCAATGGCCGACATCGCATCCAGGCGCGACCAGTCCGGTCGCGCACGGTCGTGTTGTCGCGCTGAAGCGGTGGCGTCGAGCAGCAGCCACATCGTCAACGGGCTTTCGCGCTCGGCTTCGCGTACGAAGAAACGGTCCGAGCGCCCATAGAGTTTCCAGTCGATCTGGCGCAGCTCATCGCCGGGCTCATAGGCCCGGTACTGCGCGAACTCCAGCCCCGCGCCGCGGCTACGGCTGGCATGCAGGCCCACGCCCTGGCTGCCGGACATGCGACGCGCGCGCAGCTGCAGCGTGCGCAGGCGCGCACGCACATCGGCGGGAACCAGCGCCGGACCGATGGTCGACATCGCCGCCTCGCTCAGGCCGCGAACGGCACGGCGGACAGCAGCGCGGCCACGATGTCGTCGGCCTGCTTCTGTTCGGCCTCGGCGGCAAAAGACAGCAACAGGCGATGGCGCATCACCGGTGCGGCCAGTGCCGTCACGTCCTCGCGCGTGGCCGCCAGGCGGCCATGCAGCAACGCGCGCGCCTTGGAGGCGAGCACCAGTGACTGGCCGGCGCGCGGGCCGGCGCCCCACTTCACCCACTTTTTCACCGCCTCCGGCGCGTCAGGGCCGGGGCGGCTCGAACGGACCAGCCGGTTGATCCAGCGCAGCACGTCTTCACCCACGTGCACATCGCGTACGCGTGCCTGCAAGGCCACGACGTGGCTGGCATCCATCACCTTGGGCACGGTCGCGTTGTGGCTGCCGGTGGTGTGCAACAGGATGTCGCGTTCTTCCGCTTCGCTGGGATAGTCCACGCGCACGTGCAGCAGGAACCGGTCCAACTGCGCCTCGGGCAGCGGATAGGTACCGGCCTGCTCGATCGGGTTCTGCGTGGCCAGTACGAAGAACGGCACCGGCAACGCATAGGTGGTGCCGGCGTAGCTGACGGTGCGCTCCTGCATGGCTTCCAGCAGTGCGGCCTGGGTCTTGGGCGGCGTGCGGTTGAGCTCGTCGGCCAGCAGCAGGTTGGTAAAGATGGGGCCGGGCTGGAAGCGGAAATGGCGATGGCCGGTGCCGTGGTCTTCTTCCAGCAGCTCGGTGCCCAGGATGTCGCTGGGCATCAGGTCGGGGGTGAACTGCACGCGGCGGAACGTCAGCTCCAGTGCTTGCCCGAGCGAGCGCACCAGCAGCGTCTTGCCCAGGCCGGGCGCGCCTTCGAGCAGGCAATGGCCGCCGGCGAGCAAACCGATGAGCAACTGTTCGACGACGGCCTGTTGGCCCACCACGGCCTGGGCGAGCGCGTCGCGCAGTTGCCCCAGGGTGTCCAGTTGTGCCTGCAGTGCGGTTTCTTCGGGGGAGGTCATTGACGGTGTCTCGGTGGAAGGCGATCTGGGTGTTCTGGCGGCGGGGGTGCCTGCGCGACCGCCATGTCGAGCAGGCGCGGGGCGGTGGCCGCTAGGGGAAGCGGCGTGGGTGCGGCGCGGTCATGGGGTCAGCTGTTGAGCGCATACATCACGATGTTGACGGCGAACCTGGTGTTGTCTTCGGCCAGGAAACGTTTGTTGCGCCAGTCGTAATCCCACTCGCAACCGTAGTCCTTGTTGCTGTAGAGCACGCCGAGCCGGCCATCGATCTCGATGCCCTTCAAGTAGTCGTGCACGATGTCGTCGCCCCAGCCGTTGAGTTCGAAGGCGGTGGCCGGCGGGCCGTCCGGAAACTTGAAGAAGCTGCTGTAGATCGGATGTTTGTTGGACAGTGGCTTCAGCGCGCCTTTGCCAAAGATCGAGGTCATCTGGGCCTCGAACGAGGTGGCGAACAGCCCATCGATGTCGTGGTTGCAATCATCCACGAGCACGAAGCCGCCATTGCGCACGTAACGCTCGAAGTTGGCGCGCTCGGCGGGATTGAACTCGACCAGCTTGTGGCCGGCCAGATAGCAGAACGGCGCCTGCAGCACGCGCGCATCGGCCAGTGGCAGCACGTGCTCCACCGGATCCACGCGCAGGTGCGTGTAATCGATCAGCGAGGTGATCAGGTTGGACGGCATCCGCGCATCCACGTCCCAATCGCCGGAGTCGTAGCGCAGGCGCGTAAACCAGAAATCATATTGCGGCGAAGCCGCGCGCGCGGCAGGCAGCGCAAGCGCGGCAACGCCACCCAGCATCAGCCGAAGGAAATCCGCGCGCGTCATACGACTGCTCAAACCCGACAAACTCCAGTAGAACCCACATCCATCAGACCAAGAGCCCCCCTTTGGTAAAGGGGGGCGCGCCAAAGGCGCGGGGGAATCGGAAGCAACGAAGCGCGGGGCCCAAGGTTTCGCGACGCGAAACCTTGGGGGCGTAGCCCGCTTCGCGGGCAAGCCTTTACACCGCGTCGGACAACGAGGTGAACGTAAAATCGCGCAGGCGCATCGGCGGGATCATCATCACAAAGCTGGACTCGTCGCCGGCCACGCGCACCGGCTTGCCCAGCTCATCGATGTTGTTGAGCATGATCACCGGCGATTCGTTGAAGCGGAAATTCTTCACTGGGTGCTTGATCTGCCCGTTCTCGATGTAGAAGGTGCCATCGCGCGTCAGACCGGTCAGCAGCACCGTTTGCGGATCGACCATGCGGATGTACCAGGTGCGGGTGACCAGGATGCCCTTGTCGGTGGTGCGGACCAGGTCGGCAATCGACTTGTCGCCACCGGCCATCAACAGATTGCCCGGCTCGCCGACCGCCCGCTTGCCGTTCTTCTGCGCCCAGAACCGCGAGTAGTTGAGGTTGGCGATCTTGCCGTTCTCGACGATGGCCATCTTTTCGCGCGGCATGCCTTCCTCATCCCACGGCATGACCGGTGCGCTGGGATTCCACGGATCGGCGGTGATGTTCACGCGCGGATCGTAGACCTGCTCGCCCATCTTGTTGCCGCCGCCCTTCTTGGACAGGAAGCTGCGGCCTTCATCGGCGCGACGCGCGTCGAAGAAGTTCATCATGAACGAGATCAGGCCGGCCGCCGCCGCCGGTTCCAGGATCACCGTGTACTTGCCCGGCTCCAGCGCCTTGGCCTCGGAGGACTCGCTGGCCTTGCGCTTGGCGATGCGAATGTCCTGGTCGGCCTTGAAGTCCGCCGCGTCCTTCAGGTTGCGACCGACCCAGCCCGAACCGCGGCCGTCTTCGGTGCGCACCGTGCAGGTGTAGTCGAAACGCGTGCCGCGCTGGTAGCCGAAGTTGCCATTGCTGTTGGCGATGGCGGTGAAGCTCTGGCCGTCTTCCAAAAAGCCGGCAGCGATCAGCCCGTTGCCTTTGCACGGGGCGATCGAATCGGCGGCCACCTGCGCGCGGAATTCCGGCGTGATGGCGGCGGTGGACTCGCTGAACGTGGGGCTGGGCAGGTAAGTCTGCTTCTGCACGGCGGGAATGAATTCCGGATTTTCCGGCGCCAACTTGGCCAGGTCCTCGGCGCGACGAACCACGCGTTCCAGCGAGGCGTCGTCAAATTCATTGATCGTCGCCACGCCCACGCGCTTGCCGAACGCCACCTGCACGCCCAGCTCGGTGTTGTCGACGATGCCCGAGGTGGACACGTTGTTGAGGGCAAAGCGGATGTTGCCGTCGATGGAGCCGGACAGCGTGGCGGTGGTTTCGTCCGCCTTGGACAACTTGATGACCTTGTCCAGGATGGCCTTGGCCTGTGCTTCGGTAAGGATGCTCATTGAGGGTAAGGCTCCGGATCAGCCCAGCGAACGGGCAGTGTTGATGACGTTGATGCCGTTGAAGCGGGCAGTGGACGAACCGTGCGAGACCGCCGAGACCTGGCCCGGCTGGCCCTTGCCGTCGAAGAACGAGCCACCCATGCGGTAGTCGCTTTCATCGGCCACGGCCAC
>DASWQJ010000171.1:0-4482 GCA_036403795.1 Stenotrophomonas sp. | reverse complement strand
TCGTCGATTAGCAATTCGGCGTTGCGGTCGTAGCCCATGGTGATCGGCACGTGGACCCATGAGCGTCCGGGAACCAGGTCGGCGCAGAACACCACGCCTCCGTGCGGTTGACCGTCGACCCGTTCGGGCCCGACGATTTCCGCCAGCATCAGGCCAGGCGTGTGGCCATCGCTGAACTCGAATCGCACGGTTTCGCCCAAGGCGCGCGAATGGCGGCCTTCCACCAACTCCAGCCGGCCACTGGCCTGGAGCAGATCGGGCAACTGCGGAATGAAACTGGCGCGGTCGCGCGGGTGCGGATCGCGCGCCCGTTGCCAATGCGCGGCACCGACCAGGAAGGTCGCGTTCGGGAACAGCAGCGAAGGGCCCTGCCCCTCCTGCCACGGTGCGAGCAGGCCACCGGCGTGGTCGAAATGCAGATGACTGAGAACGACGACGTCGATGTCCTCGTGTGAAAACCCTGCCTGGTGCAGGGAGTCCAGCAGCACGTGTGCGTGCTCCTGGACGCCGTAGCGCTCGCGCATCCTGGGGTCGAAGAACGCGCCGATGCCGGTCTCGAACAACACGGTCTTGCCTGCCAGTGGTGCGGCCAACAGCGCGCGGCAGGCCAAGGCGATGCGGTTGTCCGCATCGGGCTCAGCCCATTGCGCCCACATCGCGCGTGGCGCGTTGCCGAACATGGCGCCGCCATCGAGCTTCTGGCTGTTGCCCCGGATCGACCACAGTTTCATCATCGTTCCTCGCCTGCGGCCCGATGCGCGGGCCGCAGGTTTTGTATCACTCAGGGCTTGGCGGCCTGGTCCAACACCTTGGCACTGCCTACCGGATTGCGCGGATCGCTGCCGCCGTGCAGGACATTTTCCCGGCGATCCCACTCCACGGTCTGCAGGTTGCCCCACACGTGGCTGGAGCCGCGGCCGCCCTCGGCGCTGTCGCCGGGCACATCGACCGTGTGGCCCAGCTTGCGCAGCCCTGCCACCACCTGCGGCGAGAATGCACCGCTTTCGGCCTCGATCACGTCCGGCAGCCATTGGTGGTGATAGCGCGGCAGCGCGGCGACCTGCTGCGCGTCCAGTCCGGCGTCGTAGCCGAGGATGCCCAACAGCACCATCGTGATGATGCGACTGCCACCCGGCGTTCCCAACACGGCGATGCGATCGGCCGACTCCAGGAAGGTAGGCGTCATCGAACTGAGCATGCGCTTGCCCGGCTTGGGCGCGTTGGCGTCGTAGCCCATCACGCCAAAGGCGTTGGGCGTGCCGGGCTTGAGTGCGAAGTCGTCCATTTCATCGTTCAGCAGCACGCCGGTGCCCTGGGGAATCAGGCCCGAGCCGAACAGCAGGTTCACGGTCTGGGTGGCGCCGACGCGGTTGCCTTCGGCATCGATGATCGAAAAATGCGTGGTCTCGTCGTCTTCCAGCGGCGTCGCATTGCCGGACAGCAGGTCGCTGGGCGTGGCCTTGGCCGGATTGATCGTGGCACGCAGCCCCAGCGCGTAGTCCTTGCTGGTCAGCACCCGCTGCGGGATGGTGACGAAATCCGGATCGCCCAGGAAGAACGTGCGATCGCGGTAAGCGCGACGCATGGATTCGACCACCAGGTGGGTACGTTGCACGTCATCGAGCTTCGAAAGGTCCCAGCCTTCCAGGATCTGCAGCATCTCGGCCAGCGCAATGCCACCGGAGGACGGCGGCGGCGCAGTGGTGACCTTCCAGTCGTTGAACTGGAAGCTGATCGGCGTGCGCTGCTTGACCTGGTAACCAGCCAGTTCCTCGGCGGTCCATCGGCCGCCGGCCTGCTTGACACCGGCCAGTAGCCGGGTCGCTGTCTCGCCACGATAGAAGCCGTCAAAGCCCTTGTCGGCCAGCAGCTGCAGCGTATGCGCCAATTCCGGCTGCTTGAACACATCACCTACGGCGATCGGACGCCCATTGCGCAGATACACCTCGCGCGTACCGGGGTAACGCTCCATCACTTCGCGGCGTGAGGCATAGCCCTTGGCCATGCGCTCGTACACCGGGAAACCATCGGTGGCGGTACGGATCGCCGGCGCCAGCGACTGCTTGAGCGGCAAGCGGCCATGCTTGCGGGCCAGTTCCACGAGCGCAGCCGGCAAACCGGGGATGCCGGCCGACCACGGGCCATTGATGGAGCGGTCGCGATCCAGCTCGCCCTGTTTGTCGAGGAACTGCGCCGGGGTGGCCGACTCAGGCGCGTATTCGCGCGCATCCAGCATCACGTCTTGGCCGGTTTTTGCATCGTGCAGCAGGAAGAAGCCGCCGCCGCCCAGGCCGGAGCTGATCGGCTCCACGACCGCCAACGTGGAGGACACTGCCACCGCTGCATCGAAGGCGTTGCCGCCCTCGCGCAGGATCTGCAGGCCGGCCTCGGTGGCCAGGTGGTGGCCACTGGCGATCGCCGAGCCGGGCGGGTGCGCCGCTAAGGGGGCGACGGCGGCCTTGGCGGTGGACGCGGTGGCGACGGCAGGCGGCTTGGCGGCAACCCAGGCGGGCGCAGCGACCAGCGCCAGCAGCAGGGTGCTACGGGTGAATACACTCATACGAAAATTCATTGGGAAGGCGGCTCCTCGGCGTACAACTCGGGATGATCGTGCTGCAGCTGGAGCAGCTTCGCCAGCAGTTGGTCGTGCGACTCGGGAATATTCGGATCCGGGTCGATGCATTCGACCGGACAGACGACCACGCACTGCGGCTCATCGTAGTGGCCCACGCACTCGGTGCATCGCGCAGGATCGATGAGATAGATGGTCTCGCCCATCGAGATGGCCTTGTTGGGACAGGCGGGCTCGCAGACGTCGCAGTTGACGCACAGTTCGTTGATCTTCAGCGACATGGCAGCCTCGCGACGGCGCAAGCGTCCCCGGTGGGGGGACGACAAAGGCCATGGGCAGCGGGCCGGCCTGGCTGGCTGGCGTCGATCGACCGCATGCCGAGGCGTGCGGTCGTCGATGGATGCGGGAACTTCAGTGGCACGGGCACTCCGCGCGAGCCGGGGCCGGACGCCTGGGCGTCCGACCCGGCGGGCATTACTTGGCTTCGACGAAGATGTACTCGGCGCCGGTCGGCTGGATGACGGTCTGCGCGCGGGCGTTGTCGGCGGCCTCGCCGATGAACACGATGCGCACACCCTTCATCGAATCGGCCTGCACGTCCTTGAACACCACGCCGATCATGTCGGCCATCTTGGCCGAGGCCGACGAGCCGAAGGCGATCATGTTGCCCGGCGAGATGCCGCGGCTGATGGCCGTGGTGGCACTTTCCACCTGGCGGTCGTACTTGGCCTGGAATTCCGGGTCCGATTCCGGCGGCAAGTAGTACAGGAACGGGCTGTTGCTGATCGTGCCCATGTTCTGGATCGCGACCTGCTGCAGATACTTCTTCCAGCCGGCATCGTCTTCCTTGGCCGGCGCCACCAGTGCGGTGGACGCATCGGCGGCCGGCTTGGCCTCTTCCTTCTTGCAGCCGACAAAGGCCACTGCCATCGAGGCAATGAGCAGCACACGCAGGGTGTTCTTCATGGATTCTCCTCCCGAGTTTTGTTTCTGGTTATGGTTTTGCTGAAAGGGTCAGGCCTGGGCACGCGATTCGCGCACCTGGCGCAGCGCCTCGACGACCGAGGCGGGCACGAAGCCGGAAACATCGCCGCCGAGGCGGGCGATCTCGCGCACCAGCGAGGACGAAATGAAGCTGTATTGCTCGGCCGGGGTGAGGAACAGCGTCTCCACCTCCGGGATCAGGTGGCGGTTCATGCTCGCCATCTGGAACTCGTATTCGAAGTCCGACACCGCGCGCAGGCCGCGCAGCAGTACGCCGGCGCCCATGTCGCGGACGAAATGGGCCAGCAGCGTGTCAAAGCCCCGCACCTCGATGTTGCCATGGCCGCCCAGCGCCTCGCGCGCCAGCTGCACACGCCGATCCAGCAGCAGCGCCGGCCCCTTGGACGGGCTCTGCGCCACGCCGACGATGACCTTCTCGAACAGCGGCGCAGCACGGGCAACCAGATCGATATGACCATTGGTGATCGGATCGAACGTGCCCGGGTAGACGGCGATGCGGCGATTGGCCACGGTCATGCAGGGATACCGCGTTAAGGTCGCGTCAGTGTAGCAGCGGCCCGCCGGTACAGCGCATAGCGGACGCCCCGGGTATCGCCCTCGCGGTGCAACAGCCAGTCCTGCGGTGGTCGTGGCGCGTGGGCCTGGGCCGCCTCGACGTAGAGCCACGCCTCGCTGGACAGGTGCGGCGTCAAGCCCGCAAACACCTGATTCCAAAGGTCCGCGGCAAAAGGCGGGTCGACGAAGGCCAGGTCGAATGGTGGCGAGGACGGTGGGCGGGCCAGCCAACGCAGGGCGTCGTCCTGGGCCACTTCGACCTGCTCGGCAGCGCCCAGGCGGTCGATCTGCTCACGCAGGCGAGCGGCCAGCCCCGGGTCACGCTCGACCAGGCACGCGCTGGCGGCACC
>DASWQJ010000170.1:0-18981 GCA_036403795.1 Stenotrophomonas sp. | reverse complement strand
CACGCGCCTTGCGCCGTCCTGTCGGGGTGGTGGGTCAGTGGGCCATGGATGGCCCACGTGCGGTGAGTGCGGCCATGGATGGCCGCTCGAACCGCGACCCACCATCCCGACAGGGCGGGGCCCGCACCGCAAGCCAACGCCACCAACCGCCAAACACCCTCAGCGCCAACAACAAAAACCCCAACTCGCAAGCCGCGATCTAAAGCGCCCAGCAAAAGGGAGAAGACCGATTCGCCCGGGCCCGTGGTCGGTTGTGAATCTTCAGCCGTGCGAAAAAACCAGCTGCCCGCCTTCGCTGTCCACCCGAATCGTATCGCCGCTGGCGAACTCGCCGCCCAGTATCTTCTGGGCCAGCGGATTTTCCAGTTGCGCCTGGATCGCGCGCTTGAGCGGCCTGGCACCGTAGACCGGATCGAAACCGACGTTGCCGAGCAAATCGAAAGCCTTGTCGCTGACTTCGATGCGCAAGCCACGTTCGCCCAAGCGCTTTTCCAGGCCGGCCATCTGGATCCGGGCAATCTGCTTGATCTGTTGCTTGTCGAGGGGATGGAACACCACGATGTCGTCGAGCCGGTTGATGAATTCCGGCCGGAAATGCGCCTGCACGACGCCCATCACCGCAGCCTTCATCTGGGTGTAGACCTCCGGCGAATCATCCCCGCCCAGTTCCTGAATCTGGTGAGATCCCAGGTTGGAGGTCATCACGATGACGGCGTTGCGGAAATCCACCGTGCGGCCTTGGCCATCGGTCAGGCGTCCGTCGTCCAGCACCTGCAGCAGGATATTGAAGACATCCGGATGCGCCTTCTCGACCTCATCGAGCAGGATGAGCGAGTACGGCCGGCGCCGCACGGCTTCGGTCAGGTAGCCGCCCTCTTCGTAGCCCACGTATCCGGGAGGGGCGCCGATCAGCCGCGCCACCGAGTGCTTCTCCATGAACTCGCTCATGTCGATGCGCACCATCGCCTCGCTGCTGTCGAACAGGAATTCGGCCAGCGCCTTGCACAACTCGGTCTTGCCCACGCCGGTGGGGCCCAGGAACAGGAACGAGCCACTGGGACGATTCGGATCCGAGAGCCCGGCACGCGAACGGCGCACCGCATCGGACACGACGCGAATGGCCTCTTCCTGGCCCACCACGCGCTCGTGCAACACCTGCTCCATGCGCAGCAGCTTGTCGCGCTCGCCTTCGAGCATTCGGTTGACGGGAATGCCGGTCCAGCGCGACACCACCTCGGCAATCTCTTCCTCGGTGACGCGGTCCTGCACGAGCTTGAATTCCCTCTGATCGATCTCGCTGGCCGCGGCCAGCTGCTTTTCCAGCTGCGGCAACTGGCCGTACTGGATCTCGCTCATCCGCGCAAAATCCTGGCGGCGTTGCGCTGCCTCCAACTCCAGCTTGGCCTGCTCGATCTGCTCCTTGATCTTGGTGGTGCCCTGCAGCGCGGCCTTTTCCGATTTCCAGATTTCGTCCAGGTCGGAGAATTCGCGCTCCAGTGCGTCGATATCGTTTTCCAGGTCGGACAGGCGGCGCTGCGAGGCCTCGTCCTTTTCCTTCTTCAACATCTCGCGCTGGATCTTGAGCTGGATCAGGCGTCGTTCCAGCCGGTCGAGCTCTTCGGGCTTGGAGTCGATTTCCATGCGGATGCGACTGGCGGCCTCATCCATCAGGTCGATGGCCTTGTCCGGCAGCTGGCGGTCGGTGATGTAGCGATTGGACAGTGTGGCCGCGGCGACGATCGCCGGGTCGGTGATTTCCACGCCATGGTGCATGGCGTACTTTTCCTTCAGGCCCCGCAGGATCGCGATGGTGTCCTCCACCGTCGGCTCGCCCACGAATACCTTCTGGAATCGACGCTCCAGCGCGGCGTCCTTCTCGACGTACTTGCGGTATTCGTCCAGCGTGGTGGCACCGATGCAATGCAATTCGCCGCGCGCCAACGCCGGCTTGAGCATGTTGCCCGCATCCATCGCACCGTCGGCCTTGCCCGCGCCGACCATCGTATGCAGCTCATCGATGAACAGGATGATCTGGCCTTCGTTCTTGGACAGGTCGTTGAGCACGGCCTTCAGGCGTTCTTCGAACTCGCCGCGGAATTTCGCACCGGCGATCAGCGCACCCATGTCCAGCGACAACACACGCTTGCCGCGCAGGCCTTCCGGCACTTCGCCATGGATGATGCGCTGCGCGAGCCCTTCGGCGATCGCCGTCTTGCCCACGCCCGGCTCGCCGATCAGCACCGGGTTGTTCTTGGTGCGCCGCTGCAGGACCTGGATCGTGCGGCGGATTTCCTCGTCGCGGCCGATCACCGGGTCGAGCTTGCCGCTTTCGGCGCGCGCGGTGAGGTCGATGGTGTACTTCTCCAGCGCCTGGCGCTGCTCTTCGGCATTTTCGCTCTGCACGGTCTCGCCTCCGCGGATTTTTTCGATGGCGGCCTCGAGGCGACGCTTGTCGGCACCGGCCGCGCGCATCGCCAGGCCCAGCGCACCGCCATCGTCGGCGGCAGCCAGCACGAACCATTCGCTGGGGATGAACGCATCGCCTTGCTGTTGCGCCAGCTTGTCGGTCTGGTTGAGCAACCGGCTCAGGTCGTTGCCGATGGACAGGCTGCCGGCCTGGCCGGACACCTTGGGCAGTTTTTCCAGGGCTTCGCCCAGGCGCTCGCGCAGCAACGGCAGGTTGACGCCGGCCTGGGCCAGCAGCGGGCGCGTGCTGCCGCCGGACTGGTCCAACAGCGCCGTCATCACGTGCACCGGTTCGATGATGTTGTGGTCGCGGCCCACGGCCAGCGACTGGGCGTCGGCCAGCGCCTGCTGGAAGCGCGAAGTGAGCTTGTCCATCCGCATGGTCGGCAGTTCCTCTGGATTCGGTGGGGCCGGCGGGGCCGGCCAATCATCTCCAGATGCGGTTAAGCGGCTGTGTTTCAAGAGGTGGCCGGCCAGGCCAGCCGATCTCGCCGGCACCGCCCGGCCCGACGATAATGTCGTCCATGGAATCTCCCAGCCCTTGGCACGTCTACTTGCTGCTGTGCCGCAACGGCAGCTACTACGCCGGGATCACCAACGATCTGGCGGCTCGCTACGCCGCCCACGTGGCCGGGCGCGGCGCGCGCTACACGCGGTCTTTTCCGCCGGTGGAGCTGCTGGGCAGCCGCCCCTTCCCCGATCGCGCCAGCGCTTCCCGCGCCGAGTGGGAGCTCAAGCGGCTGCCGCGGGCGAACAAGCTGGCCTGGTTGCTGCAGGCCACTTGAATCCGGCGCTCAATCAACCGCGGGCAATCTGCTCACGGATCGCACGAAGCTGCTGCTTCACGGCCGCCGCCTGCTCCGGACCCAGTCGCAGCAGGGCCTTTTGCCCCACCGACAACGATTCCAGCGCGGGGTCGACGAAGCGCAGGCGACCATTGGACGCGGGCTCCACTGCCACCGGCACATTCGGAACCGGTGTCTGCAGCAGGTGGTCGATCACCGCCACCAGCCGATCATTGAAATAGCCCTTCGTGCCCAGTTCGCTGTAAGCCTGCTGAAACAGGGGATAAAAGCGTCGATATGCAGTCGCCAGCGTCGCCGCATCCACGTGCACGAAGGCGCGAACGAATGGCGCATATCGCTGGCCATTGGCAGTGGCATCGAGGACCTGCCGGCCCGCTTCCTGGGACGTTGCGATGGGCGTTGCGAGGGGGCGGTACGGCAGCGCGCGCAGGGTGATGCTGCGCTCGGGCAGGTTGTCCACCAGCACCACCAGGCGCTGCACCAGATGGTCGCGCAGCAGGATCGCCATCGCCCCCTCGTCGCCGACCAGGTCCGACAACGCGGACCCTGCGGCCGCGTCGCTGTCGGCCAGCGCGGGAATGGCGGCATCGGCCGCGACATCCGCCTCGATGGGGTGGGCAATCACGGGCGACGCCGCTGCGGCCGCGGGCTTGCCGGTCGCAGCGCTGTCCACCGGCACCCGTGCCGACGCCGATGTCGAGGCAGTCGATGCGTCCCCCGTGGCTGCCGGCCGGAACAGCCATACGCCCAGACCGATCGCCAGCAGGATGCCTGTTACCCACGGCCAACGCGCTTGCTCGTTCTGCATTTCGATGGGTGCTCCTAGACGGCCAATACAGTTAGGACCGTCCAGATGCGCCGGGGTTCCCGAGGCAGCTCAGTGCTCGCGCGCCGGCGCGCCGCTGGTAAACGACAACGCGCCCAACACCGCCGCCAAGGCGACATAGGCCCCCACGAATTGCCAGCTGATCGTGCGCGCGAGCCCTTCGAGCTGCCAGGGCAGGTAGATGCCACCTCGCGGGTCCACCGAATGGATCAAGCCAAACAGTGCCAGTCCGGCAGCCACCAGCAGCACGCCACTGGCACGACGCAGGCGTCCATCGATCATCGCCGCCACCGTGGCGGTCCACAGCATCGCGGTGATGATGAAGCCATTGCCCAGCGCGAAGATCACCGCCAGTTCGGGCAATCCGTGTCCGTCGACCTGCGTGGTCAACTCGACCAGACGCTCCGGCGCGATCCAGCCGGGCGCCTTGATCGCCAACAGGTAGGCCACCGACGGCAGGAATCCCAGCACCATTGCCCCGGCATGTCGTTGCGGGGTGGCCTGGAACGCCTGCGTGGTGATGTCGATCGCCACGTACACGATGATCGGCGCCAACACCGCCAGCGGCAGCCACTGCACCAGGCCGGAGAGGATGCCAAGCATCCCGCCGATGCCGATGAACAGGCCGGTGAGCAACGTATAACCACTGCGCGCGCCCATGTGTTTGTAGGCGGGCTGCCCAATGTAGGGCGTGGTCTGCGCGACGCCGCCGCACACGCCGGCCACCAACGTGGCGAAGGCCTCCACCAGCAGGATGTCGCGCGTGCGGTAGTCGTCGCCGGCCGCGCGCGCACTTTCGCTCACGTTGATGCCGCCCACCACCATCAGCAACCCGAAAGGCAGCAACAGCGGCAGGTAAGGCACCGTGTACGGCAGGCCCTCGACGAACCCCAGGCCGGGCCACGGCAGCACGATGCGCGGTGCCACCCAGGCCGGCAGGCCGAAGCCCGGCGCCCCCAGGCCGGCCAGGCCCAACCCGTAATACAACGCCACGCCCACCATCAGCGCCACCAGCACACCGGGCAGCGGCGTGGGCAGCTTGCCCTTGGCAATCAGCACATACAGCAGCAAGCCGAGCGTGACGAAACCGGCCACTGGCGAGCGCAGGGTCTCCAACAAGGGCAGCAAGCCCATCAACACCAACGCGATACCCGCGATCGAGCCCAGCAATGCCGCGCGCGGCAATGCCCGGGTGACCGCTTCGCCAAAGAAGGACAGCACCAGTTTCAGCGTGCCCATGACCACCAGCGCGGCCATGCCCAACTGCCAGGTGGCCAGCGCAGCGGCCTGCGGATCCAGGCCTTGCGCCTTGAACCCTGCAAAGGCCGGTCCCAGCACCAACAGCGCCATGCCGATGCTGGTGGGCGCATCCAGGCCCAACGGCATCGCCGTGACCTCGGCACGCCCGGTGCGCGCGGCCAACCGCCTGGCCATCACGGTGTACAGCAAGTTGCCGACCAGCACGCCGAACGCCGTGCCCGGGAACATGCGCGTGTAGATCACCTCGGCCGGGAACTGGAACAGCCCGATCAACGCCATCGAGATGAAGCCCAGGATGGTGAGGTTGTCCACCACCAGGCCAAAGAAACCATTGAAGTCGCCTGGCACGAACCAACGCAGGCGGGGGGACGAGGATGCGGTCATGGGGCTACCGGGGGGAGGAAATCGAAACAGGCCACCGGCGGTACCGGGGCCAGCGGGCAATCAGAAAGACACGTCGACCGGCTGTCGCGCCCACAGCACCGACTGGTGCCCGGTCGCCTGTTTCCAGGCCAGCCGGATCGCCTCGATATCCGCGCGTCGTTGCGGCGTGTCCTCATGCAGGATCACCAGCACCTTGGTCGCCAACCGGTTGGGCTGCGGCGCGCCGCGGAACAACCACTGGCCATAGGCGTCGAACACGGTCAGCCCATCGGGAAAACGAGGCGTCACTTCCTTGTCCAGGAACGCGCGCCAGCGCGGCTCGTCGATGCGCGCGGTCTGCGCGCGATCTGGCGTGCCGCTTTCCTCGCCCACGCCGAAATAGAGTTCGCTGCGAACCCAGCCCACCGATTGCGCGGGTCGGGCGGCATCGCCTTGCAGTGCCGATGTCGCCGAGCGGGTCGAGGCGGCCGGCCATCCGGCGCAACCGGTCGAAGCGAGCAGGAACAGCACCAGCACAACGCGTGTCAAGGAAGATCGGATCACGTCAGTCGCAAGGCCAGGGGAAGGGACGCGGCAGCTTAGCGGCGAAAGCCGGCGCGGGCTGATAACCGGCGGACATCAACTCATGCAGCGCAGCGAGTGGCGAAGATTCAACGGGACGTTAACATATCTCTTCATCCGGATGGATGTTTGCCTAACGTCCCCTTGGAGCCGTTCCCCTTGGAGCCCTTCCCCATGCAACACCTCCCGCCTCACCCGCTTTCGCTGGCACTCGGATCCCTCTTGTCACTGGCCGCCGCCGCGCCCGCGCTGGCGCAAGACGCGACCACCACCCTGGACCGCGTCATCGTGACCGGCACCCGCGCCAGCGATCGCACCGTGCTCGAATCCACCGCGCCGGTCGACGTGCTCACCGCCGAGGACATCCGTCGCGCCGGGGTGATCAACGGCGAACTGGGCAGTGCGTTGCAGGCGCTGCTGCCCTCCTTCAATTTCCCCCGCCAGTCCAACTCCGGCGGCGCCGACCACGTGCGTGCCGCGCAATTGCGTGGCCTGTCACCAGACCAGGTGCTGGTGCTGGTCAACGGCAAACGCCGCCACGTGTCGGCCCTGGTCAACACCGACAGCAAGATCGGCAAGGGCACCACGCCGGTCGACTTCAACGCGATCCCGGTCAGCGCGATCGCGCGCATCGAGGTGCTGCGTGACGGTGCCGGTGCGCAATACGGCTCCGATGCGATTGCCGGGGTGATCAACGTGATCCTGGACGACGACCCGGACCACGGCGAGGTGGAGGCCAGTTTCGGCGCCCACCACACGCGCGTAGCGCCCATCGATCGCCGCCTTACCGATGGCCAGACCAGCTTCCTCAGCGCCAAGGGCGGCACGCGCATCGGCGATGACGGCGGCTTCTTCAAGGTCGGCTTGGAATTGAAAAACCGTGAGGCCACCAACCGCGCCGGCTTCGACGAGATTCCGCCCTGGGAGCAGACCGACAACAACCTGGCGCTGCAGGGCCAGCGCAATTACGCGCTGGGCGATGGGCAAAGCAAAGCGCTCAATGCCTGGCTCAACGGGGAATTGCCGTTCGGCCAGACCAGCCAGTTCTATTTCTTCGGTACTTACCACCAGCGCGACACCGAAGGCGATAACTACTTCCGCTATCCGGACGACATCAGCAACTGGCCAGAGGTGTACCCGCAGGGCTATCGACCGGTGTCCCTGGGCGAGAACCGGGACACGCAAGCGGTGGCTGGCGCGCGGGGCCAGTGGGGTGAGTGGGCCTACGATGGCAGCCTGGACTATGGTCGCAACGACTTCACGTATCGCCTCGAGCAATCGCTCAATGCCTCGTTGGGCCCCGGCAGCCCGACCCGCTTTCGCATTGGCGATTTCGCTTTCGACCAGCTCGTCGGCAACCTCGATCTGAGTCGCGTCTTCGAGGCGGCCGGCGGTACCCACACCCTGGGCACCGGCGTGGAACTGCGTCGCGAGCAGTACCGCACGCGGGCGGGCGATCCGGCCAGCCATGCCGCCGGACCGTACACCGACCGACCCACCGGCTCGCAAGCAGGCGGCGGTCTCACCCCGCAGGACGAGGCAGACCTGTCGCGCAACGTGGCCAGCGCCTACGCCAGTGTGTCGAGCCAGTTCGGCGAGCACCTGTCCACCGACATCGCCGGTCGCTACGAGCACTACCAGGACTTCGGCAGCCAATGGACCGGCAAGCTCGCGGCCCGCTACGAGTTCGTGCCTGCCTTCGCGTTGCGCGGGGCGATTTCCAACAACTTCCGCGCGCCTTCGCTCAGCCAGATCGGCTACGAAGCCACGTCCACCGGCTACGACGCTGCCGGGCGCCTGGTCCAAGGCCGCCTGCTGTCGGTCAACAATCCGATCGCGCGCGCGCTCGGGGCCCAGCCGCTGGATCCGGAGAAATCGCGCAACCGTAGCCTCGGCTTCACCAGCCGTGTCGGCGAGCACTTCGATCTGTCGCTGGATTTTTTCCAGATCGACATCGACGACCGCGTGGCGTTGTCCGAAGACATCACCGGCGATGCACTCACCGACTTCGTGCAGGACAACTTCGGGGTCGGCGGCGTGCAGAGCGCCAGTTTCTTCGTCAACGCCGCCGACACGCAAACGCGTGGCGCCGAGCTGGTGGCCAACTGGCGGCAAGCCCTGGGCCAGGGCCAACTGCTGCTCACCGGCACCTACAGCTACGCCAAGACGACGCTGGAAAACATCGTCGCCACGCCTTCGCAACTACTCTCACTGGATCCGGACTACGTGCTGTTCGGTCTTGAAGAACGCAACACATTGACCGACGCCACGCCGCGCACCCGTGCACAGTTCGCCGCCGGCTGGCGCGAAGACCGCTGGTCGCTGCAGTCACGACTGAGCCGTTACGGCAGTGCGACCCGGGTCTTCGATTTCGGCGATGGCTATGTGCCCCGCCAGACCTATGGCGCGGAGTGGCAGCTCGACCTGGAAGTGGAATTGCGCATCACGCCCCAGTGGAGCGTGGCGGTCGGCGGCCAAAACGTACTGGACGAATATCCGGACTTGTCCAACGAGGACATCTATTACTTCGGCAACCTGCCCTACGACGTGTTGTCGCCCATCGGCAGCAACGGCGCGTATTGGTACGGACGTGCGCGATACACGTTCTGAGTAGGCGGGTGTCGGCAGGCAGGGCCGGCCTTCGTGGCCGGCCGTGGCGCCTGCATTCCACGGCACGACCGGCGGTTCCATGCCGCCGGCCCGGTCGGCCTGACAGGGATTTCTGGTGAATAAAGACTGCGCCGCAATGAACGGGGCAAACCGTGCTGCCCGCGGCGGCGCAGCCCGTGCGGGCGCGCTGGCGTAACCTGAATATCACGCCTGCATTGGCACAATGGGGCACATGTCTGAAGCCCCCATTTTCCTCATGCCGCCCCCCCTGCTGGACGAGGGCTGCGCGCTGTTCCTGGACGTCGATGGCACCCTGATCGAGTTCGCCGACGACCCCCTCAAAGTAGTGCTGTTGCCCCAGGTCCGCGAGGCCATCGGCATCATCAGCGACCGCCTTTCCGGCGCGGTCGCGCTGGTCAGCGGCCGGCCGTTGGCGCAACTCGATGCCCTGTTTTCGCCACTGCGGCTGCCCGCCGCCGGATTGCACGGCCACGAAATGCGGGACGATCTCGCCGCGCGCGCCGAGATGCCCGAAGACACCGCCGGCTGGCTGCACGATCTGCACCAACGGGCCGCGCACATGGCCCAGGTGCATCCCGGGGTGATGGTCGAAGACAAAGGGGTCAGCCTGGCCCTGCATTGGCGCTCGGCACCCGAAGCCGCCGAGAACGTCCTGGCCTTCGCGCACGAAGCCATTGGCGCGTTGCCCGGCTACCGTCTGCAGCCGGGCGACCACGTCGTGGAGTTCGTGCCGCAGGGCGCCGACAAGGGCATCGCCGTCACCCAGCTGATGGCGCGTGCGCCGTTCCTGGGCCGGGTTCCGGTATTCATTGGCGATGACCTGACCGACGAGTTCGGCTTTGCCGCCGCGCACCAGCTCGGCGGCTGGAGCGTGCGCGTCGGCGATCGCGAGCCGACCCAGGCGACCTATGCGCTGGCCGGCCCGCATGCCGTGCATGCCTGGCTGCGCGACAACACCGCCCCCTGATTCCGGCGACCCCATCGGTCGCTTCCGCCACTGATCAATGCAAGGAGCTCTTCCCCCATGAGCCAACCGAACCTGGACCTCGGCGTGATCGGCAACTGCAGCTTCGGCGCGCTGATCGATCGACAAGCCCGCGTGGTCTGGAGTTGCCTGCCCGCCTTCGATGGCGATCCCGCCTTCTGCAAGCTGCTGTCGCCGCGCATCGAAGGCGGCGACTTCGCCGTCGAACTGGAAGATTTCCAGGACAGCGAGCAGGCCTACATTCCCAACACCGCGATCCTGCGCACGGTACTGCGCGACAGCAAGGGCGGGGCCATCGAAGTCATCGACTTTGCCCCGCGCTGGCGCAACAACAATCGCTTCTATCGGCCGGTCAGCATCGTGCGACGGATCCGCCCGCTGTCCGGTGCGCCACGCATCGTCGTGCGCGCCCGGCCCTTGGTCGAATGGGGTGCACGCGAGCCGGAGGCCACCTGGGGCAGCAACCACATCCGCTGGATGCTGCCGGATTTCACGTTGCGCCTGACCACCGACGTGCCGGTGCGCTTTGTCCGCGACGGACTGCCGTTCGTGCTCAATCACCCCGTCAGCCTGGTGCTGGGCGTGGACGAATCACTCACCCGTTCGCTCACCGGCTACGTGCAGGAAGCCTACGAACGCACCGAAGAATATTGGCGCGAGTGGGTGCGCTACCTGTCGGTGCCGCTGGACTGGCAGGAAGCGGTGATCCGCAGCGCGATCACCCTCAAGCTGTGCCAGTACGAGGACAGCGGCGCGATCATCGCAGCGATGACCACTTCCATTCCCGAGGCGCCGCACACGCCCCGCAACTGGGACTACCGCTACTGCTGGCTGCGCGACGCCGCCTTCGTGGTGCGCGCACTCAACCGGCTCGGCGCCACCCGCACGATGGAGCAATTCATCGGCTACATTTTCAACATCGCCACCACCGACGGCACGATGCAGCCGCTGTACGGCATCGGCTTTGAATCGCAACTTGAAGAGCATGAAGTCGAATCGCTCGATGGTTACCGCGGCATGGGCCCGGTACGACGCGGCAACCTGGCCTGGATCCAGCAACAACACGATGTGTACGGCAGCGTGGTGCTCGCCTCGACCCAGTTGTTCTTCGACCTGCGCCTGAAAGATCCCGGCGATGAAGCCGCGTTCCTTCGCCTGGAGCCGCTGGGCGAGCGCGCCTACGCGCTGCACGACGTGCCCGATGCCGGCCTGTGGGAATTCCGTGGCCGTGCCGAAGTGCACACCTACACCGCGGCGATGTGCTGGGCCGCCTGCGATCGCTTGGCGAAGATCGCCGATCGACTCGGCCTGCAGGATCGACACGCGTACTGGCGCACGCGCGCCGACCAGCTCCAAGAACGCGTGCTGCAGGGCGCCTGGAGCGAAGCGCGTGGCCACTTCACCGACACACTCGGCGGCCATCGGCTGGATGCCTCTTTGTTGTTGATGGCCGATATAGGCATCGTGGACGCCATGGATCCGCGCTTCATCGCCACGGTCGAAGCCATCGGACGCGACCTCAAGCATGGCGATTCGCTATATCGCTACATTGCCGCCGACGATTTCGGCGAGCCGGAAACCAGCTTCACCATCTGCACGTTCTGGTACATCGACGCGCTCGCGGCGATCGGACGCAAGGACGAGGCACGGCAAATGTTCGAGCGCATCCTGGAGCGCCGCAACCACCTGGGCCTGCTGTCCGAAGACCTGGCCTTCGAAACCGGCGAGGCGTGGGGCAATTTTCCGCAGACGTATTCCCACGTCGGCCTGATCATCGCGGCGATGCGGCTGTCGCGCAGTTGGCAGGAGGCTTCGTGAGCAGATTGGTCGTGGTATCCAACCGGGTCGCGGTGCCGGGCGAAAGCCGGGCCGGTGGCCTGGCCGTCGGATTGTTGGGGGCACTGCGCGAACGCGGCGGCGTGTGGTTCGGCTGGAACGGCAAGGTCGCGCGCGGCGAGAGCGGCGGGATCAACGAGCAGGTCGACGGCAACATCCGCTTCATCACGATGGACCTCAACAAGCGCGACCTGGACACCTACTACAACGGCTTCGCGAACCGTGCGCTGTGGCCCCTGCTGCACTTCCGCCTGGACCTGGTCGACTACGACCGCGCCAAGCGCGACGGCTACCGCCACGTCAACGCCCTGTTCGCCGACCGGCTCGCGCCGATGCTGCGCGAAGACGACATCGTCTGGATCCACGACTACCACCTGATTCCCCTGGCCTCGCTGCTGCGTGAGCGCGGCATCGGCTGCCGGATCGGGTTCTTCCTGCACGTCCCCATGCCCTCGGCCGATTTGCTGCAGGCCATGCCCGACCACGCCCGGCTGTTTTCGACGCTTTACGCCTACGACCTGGTCGGCTTCCAGACCCAGCGCGATGTCGATCGCTTCCTCAGCTACGTGCGGCTGTTCGGCGGCGGCCGATTGCTCGGCGACGGCGAGCTGGAAGCACCGGGCGGCAGAAGGTTGCGCGCGGGCGCCTTCCCGATCGGTATCGATACCCAATTGATCGAGCGCCAGGCCAAGGCCGCGATGAGCAAGCAGGCGGTGCGCAATCTGCGCAGCAGCCTGCGCGACCGCCAGTTGGCGATCGGCGTGGATCGGCTGGACTACTCCAAGGGGCTGCCCGAGCGGTTCCAGGGTTTCGAGCGCTACCTTGAGCGCCATCCCGACCAGCACGGCACGCTGACCTACCTGCAGATCGCGCCGGTATCGCGCGGCGAGGTCACCGAATACAAGTCACTGCGCAGCCAACTCGAACAGATCGCCGGGCACATCAACGGCGGCCACGCCGAACCGGACTGGACGCCCCTGCGCTACGTCAACCAGAACTTCACCCATGCCACGCTGACCGGCTTCTACCGCAGCGCCGCCGTGGGACTGGTGACGCCGCTGCGCGACGGCATGAACCTGGTCGCCAAGGAATACGTGGCGGCCCAGGACCCGGAAAACCCGGGCGTGCTCGTCCTCTCGCTGCTGGCCGGCGCCGCCGACGAACTGCGCGAGGCACTGCTGGTCAACCCACACGACCTGGATGGCGTGGCCGATGCCATCGCGACAGCCGCGACGTTGGCGCGCCCCAAGCGCATCGAACGGTGGCAGGCCATGATGGATCACCTGCGCCACAACGACATCAACCACTGGCGCCAGCGTTATCTCGAAGCCCTGGAAGCGGTGTGAGGCCGGCGGTGCGTCAGTCCAGGAAGCGCCAGGCCTGGTCGGGCGGCGGCAGGTAACAGGCGTCGTGGCGTCCGAACCAGCGGTAGCGGTGGCGAGCCAGCGTGCGATAGCCGGCATCGCGCCAGGTGCGCGGCAAGTGGCTCGCCCACGCCGCCACCTTCCACGGGCCGCCGAGCGACGCCAGCACCCGCAAGATGGCGTCGCTGTCGGTCCAGGCGCGCCCGTCTTCCAGCAACAGGAACGACAGCGGGTCCTCGGGATCCAGGCCGTGCGCCTGCAGTAGCCGTCGGCCGCTGGCGCCCTGCATCGCGGCAAACCGGTAGCGTCCGGCACGATCAAAACGCAGCAGGAAACCTACCCACCGGCTGCACAGCGCGCACACGCCATCGAAGACGATCACTGCACCGCCGACGACAGGCTCAACGCGGTTCAAGCCAACCCTCGTACGTAATGAAGGGGCCGATGACCGGCAAGGCCACTTCCACCTTGAATTCGTAACGCCCGGCCCGCTCGCGCTCGCGACAACGAACGCCACCGAACCAGCCCGGCGGCAAGGGCAACACTCCGAACGCGCGCACTTGGCTGACCTGCCAGTGGATCTCGCCACCGCGCGCCTGCAGCACGAACGCGAACGTCAGCGGGCCCAAGCGCTCGCGCAGTACCTTGCCGCTCGCCCACATCCGCGACGGCATGGCGTGGTCTGCGAACCGCCTCAGCCAGCGCTCGCCGTCGCCTTCGACCACGAATTCCACCTGCACCGGCACCGCCCCGGCAGCGGGCGGCAGACGGGCCAGCCACGCACAAGGCGCCGCCAACGGATGCGTGCCGCGCGCAATGCAAGCCATTCCCCGCCAGGTGTCACGCCCTTGTATCGAATGCAGCGCGCGCAGTGATGGCGGTAGCGCGGCGAAGGCGTCGGGCCCCAGCACGCGCGCAAACAACGGCAAAGTCAGCGCGCGATCCATGCCAACGTGGCCATTCGACCGGTGCGTCGATCGCGACGATGCGAATAGAAGCGGGTTGGATCGCTGATGGTGCACAAGCCACCGCCATGGATCGAGCCGACCCGCACACCGGCATCGGCCAGTCGCTGTTGCGCCAGCGCATATAGATCCACACGCCAGTGGCCAGGCCGGGTAGCCACGAAGGCCTGGCCGGCGCGCGCATCGTGCGCCAGGAAAGCCGCGTGCACCTCTTCACCCACTTCGTAGGCCTGCGCCCCCGCGGCCGGACCCAGCCAGGCGACCAGGCGGCCCGCCGGTGTCTGCATCGCCGCCACGGTCCGCTCCAGCACGCCATCGGCCAACCCGCGCCAACCCGCGTGCGCAGCGGCAACCTCGCGACCGTCGTCGGCGGCCAATACCACGGGCAGGCAGTCCGCCGTCAGGATGGCGAGCACGACGCCCACCGTGTCGGTCACCGCCGCATCGGCGGTCGGCTCGTGGTCGGGGCCCTGCCCGGTCGGTGGCGCATCGAAGCGCAGCACCGCGGTGCCATGGACTTGCCGCAACCAATGCGGCGCCGATGGCAAGCCGGCCAGTTCGGCCAGGGCCGCGCGGTTCTGCGCCACTGCCGCCGGATCATCTCCGTCGGCCGCCGTGCGGTTGCCCAGGTTGAAATGGTCAAAAGGCGCCGCCGATACCCCCGCGCCATGGCGCAGGGTGGTGAATGCCTGGATGGCCGAAGGCGCCGGCCAATCCGCAGGCAGGCAAGCCGCCAACAGGGCGGGCCCGTCACCCACTTATCGGCGCTCGCGCTCGGCGGCGGCGACCGTGTCGGCACGCAGCGAGTCCATCAGGCGCTTCAGGTCGGCCGGTACCGGCGCGACGACGCGCACCGACTCACCGCTCACCGGGTGGACGAACTCCAGCGTTTCGGCATGCAATGCCTGCCGCTTGAAGCCGCGCAGTTGCGCAACCAGGTCCTCGGTCGCCGCGCGCGGCAGCTTGAGCGCGCCGCCGTACAGCGGATCGCCCAGGATGGGGTGCTTGAGGTGCGCCATGTGCACGCGGATCTGGTGGGTGCGGCCGGTCTCAAGCCGGCACTCCAGCGCCGTGTGCGCGCGGAAACGCTCGCGCAGGCGGTAGTGCGTCACCGCTTCCTTGCCGTCCTCGCGCACGCCCATCTTCAGGCGATCGCGCGGATGCCGGTCGATGGCCGCATTGGCGGTACCCCCCGACACCAGTGCGCCCACCACCACCGCCAGGTACTGGCGATGCACCTGGCGGGCGGACAACTGCTCGACCAGGTTGGTCTGCGCCTGCACGGTGCGCGCGACCACCATGACCCCGCTGGTGTCCTTGTCCAGCCGGTGCACCACCCCGGCGCGCGCGAGCGCCGCCAGGGCCGGGTCGCGGTGCAGCAGGGCATTGACCAGGGTGCCGTCGGGATTGCCGGCGCCCGGGTGGACGACCAGCCCGGCCGGCTTGTCGATGACAAATACCTGCTCGTCTTCGTACAGCACGTCCAGCGGGATGTCCTGGGCCACGGCGTGGGTCTGGGTTTCCAGCACCACTTGCAAGCTGACGGTCTCGCCACCGCGTACCGGGTCGCGCGGACGCACGGTGGCGCCGTTGAGCAGGGCGTCGCCGGACTTGATCCACTCGGACAGGCGTGAACGCGAGAATTCGGGGAACAGTTCGGCCAGCACGGCGTCGAAGCGACGGCCGGCGGCGGTATCGGGCACCAGGGCCTGGCGCAGGAGTTCGGAGGGGGTCTGGGACATGGCGGCAGCCGAAAGGCAAGGGGAAAGGGGTGGCCAGCACCGTCACTCAGACGCTGGACAGGCCACTAGGCTATCATCGACCTTTCGTTTTCCTGACGCGTCCCGCCCGACCCATGATCCGACGCTCCGCTCCACTGTCTGCGACCTTCCGCCTGTTTGCCCTGCTCTTGCTCGTGGCCCTGGTCGCCACCGGCTGCCACCGCGGCGCCAAGGACAAGAACCCCGACGAAGGCGTGCCCGCCGAGCAGTTGTATGGCAAGGCCCACGGCCTGGCAAAGAAGGGCAACTGGTCCGGCGCCGAAAACAGCTTCAAGCGGCTGATCGCGCAGTACCCGTACGGCCCCTACACCGAGCAGGCGATGATCGAGATCGCCTACGCCCAGTACAAGTCGGGCAAGCATGATGACGCGGTGTCCAGCATCGACCGCTTCATCCGCACCTATCCGACGCACCGCAACATCGCCTACCTGTACTACCTGCGCGGCCTGTCCAACTCCAACCGCGACACGGTGTTCCTGCGTCGGGTGTGGTCGTTGGATCCCAGCCGCCGCGACCTGTCCACCCCGCAGCAGGCCTACAACGACTTCAACACCGTTGCCGACCGCTACCCCAACAGCCGCTACGCCGCCGATGCGCGCGCGCGCATGATCGTGCTGCGCGACGTGTTCGCCCAGCACGAGCTGGACAACGCCCTGTATTACCTGCGCCGCAAGGCCTGGGTCTCGGCCGCCGGCCGCGCGAACTACCTGCTGGAAACCTACCCGCAGAGCTCCTTCCAGTACGACGCCGTGGCCGTGCTGGGCGAGGCCTACACCCACCTGGGCAACAAACCGCTGGCCGCCGACGCGCGCCGCGTGCTTGAGATGAACGCCCCGCAGCACCCCTGGCTCACCGGCGACTGGCCGGATTATCCGTGGGCGATCCGCAAGCTGAACCCGTTCGGCGGCGAGAAGTCGGCCGCGACCGGCCAGCGCAACGCGATCATGGACAAGAAGTAAGCCCCGGATCCGCGCAACGCAGCAAACGCAGAAGGCCGCCCCCAGGGCGGCCTTCTGCGTTTTGGAGGCCGGGGTCCCGGGCTTGTCAGCCTTTCTGTGTGCACGATTTCTACGCGCAGCAGCAGGCAACCTGCCCGGCCCGTTACGCGTAACCGTTGGTGATGGGATAACGCCGTTCCCGCCCGAAGGCGCGCCGCGACACCTTCGGCCCCGGCGCCGCCTGGTGGCGCTTCCACTCGCTGGTACGCACCAGTCGCAGCACCCGGTCGACCACTTCGGCCGCATAGCCGGCAGCGACGATGTCCTCGCGCGACTGCTCCTGGTCCACGTAGCGATACAAAATGCCGTCGAGCACGTCGTAGGCCGGTAACGAATCCTGGTCGGTCTGGTTTTCGCGCAACTCTGCCGACGGCGGCCGCGAAATCACCGCCGGCGGAATCACCGGCGCACCGCCCACCGTGTTGCGCCACTTGGCCAGGCCAAACACCTCGGTCTTGTACAGATCCTTGAGCGGGGCGTAGCCACCGCACATGTCGCCGTAGATCGTGGCGTAGCCCACGGCGTACTCGCTCTTGTTGCCCGTGGTCAGCAGCAACCCGCCAAATTTGTTGGACAGCGCCATCAGGATCACGCCGCGACTGCGCGACTGCAGGTTCTCCTCGGCGACATCCGGCGTGGTGCCTTCAAACAGCGGACCCAGGGCCTTGAGCAGGGCATCGAACACCGGCTCGATCGTCACCGCTTCCAGCTTCACGCCCAGCGCCTTGCACTGCTCGGCCGCCAGGTCGTTCGACATGCCCGCGGTATAGCGCGAGGGCAACCGCACCGCCGTGACCTGGTCGGCCCCCAGCGCATCCACGGCCATCGCCAGCACCAGCGCCGAATCGATGCCGCCGGACAATCCCAGCCACACCTTCTCGAATCCGTTCTTGCCGCAGTAATCGCGCAGGCCGCGCACCACCGCCCGCCAGGCCAGCGCATCCATGCTCTCGTCGCCATCGTCGGTCCACTGCACGGGCAGGAACCGGCGCGTAGGCGCGTCGTAGTCCACCACCAGCCACTGGTCGGTAAAGGCGGCCGCGGCCGGGTGCACCGTGCCATCGCCATCGGCCATCACGGACGCGCCATCGAACACCACCGCATCCTGCCCGCCCACCAGGTTGACGTAGGCAATTGCCGCCCCGCTCTCGCGCGTGCGCTCGGCCAGCAGCGCATCGCGCTGGGCATGCTTGCCGCGCTCGAACGGCGACGCATTCGGTACCAGCACCAATTCGGCACCGGCGCGCACCGTGCTGCGCAGCGGCTCGGGAAACCAAAGGTCCTCGCAAATCAGCACGCCCACCGGCACGCCGTTGACCTCGAACACACAGTCCCCGCCATCCGGGTCGACATCGAAATAACGACGCTCATCGAACACCGCATAGTTGGGCAGCTCGCGCTTGCGGTAGGTCGCCGCAATCTGCCCATCGCGCAGCACGCTGGCCGCGTTGTAGACCACGCTGCCCGCGCTCTGCGGCCAGCCGACCACGGCCACGATGCCGGTCGTCGCCACCGCGATCCGCGCCAGCGCTGCATCGCAGTCGGCCAGGAATCCCGGTCGCAGCAACAAGTCCTCCGGCGGATAGCCGCTGAGCGCCAACTCGGGAAACAGCACGACATCGGCACCGTACTCATCGCGCGCCTCGGCGATGAATTCAATGATGCGATCGGTATTGCGGGCTACCGCGCCGACCGGGAAATCGAACTGGGCCAAGGCGATGCGAAGGTTAGCCATGGGGATACCGGCTCTGCCGCTGGAAGTTGTGGCGATGATATCAATCTGGTCGTGTAGGGCTGCGTAGGGCGGGACCGGCTTTCGCTTTCGCTCTCAATGCATCCGCCGGCTGATGGCCCCTGGCGTGGTCTGCAGGCCTTCGGGGTGGGATCACCGTGAGACGTCGGTTATCGGCGCACGGAGGCGTCACCTTCGGAGGCTTGCCTTGGGCGTTTGCGATCGCGGCTTGCGAGTTGGGTTTTTTATTGGGGCGCGGATGGTGTGGGCGGTTGGTGGCGTTGGCTTACGGTGCGGGCCCCGCCCTGTCGGGGTGGTGGGTCGCGGTTCGAGCGGCCATCCATGGCCGCACTCACCGCACGTGGGCCATCCATGGCCCACTGACC
>DASWQJ010000169.1:0-12090 GCA_036403795.1 Stenotrophomonas sp. | reverse complement strand
GGCAACGGCATCGAGCCGCAGGACATCATGAAGACGCTGGGCGCGGACATCCTGCGCCTGTGGATCGCTTCGGCCGACTACAGCAACGAGATGTCGTTGTCGCAGGAGATCCTCAAGCGCAACGCCGATGCCTATCGCCGACTGCGCAACACCGCGCGTTTCCTGCTCGGCAACCTGCACGGCTTCGATCCCGCGGTGCATCTGGTCGCGCCGGCCGACATGGTCGCGCTGGACCGTTGGATCGTGCATCGCGCCTACGAATTGCAGGAAAGGATCGCAGCGGCTTATGCGCGCTACGATTTCGCCGGCATCGTGCAGATGCTGCTGAACTTCTGCAGCGTGGACCTCGGGTCGCTGTATCTGGATGTCACCAAGGATCGGCTGTACACGATGGCCGAGGATTCGCGAGGCCGTCGTTCCGCGCAAACGGCCATGTTCCATATCTCCGAAGCGTTCGTGCGCTGGATCGCGCCGGTCCTCAGCTTTACCGCGGAAGAGCTGTGGGGCTATCTGCCCGGCCCGCGCGAGGAGAACGTGCTGTTCGCCACCTGGTACGAGGGCCTGTCGCCCCTGCCGGCAGACGCTGTGTTGTCGGCGGAAGACTTCGACAAATTGCTGGCACTGCGCGAACAAGTCGCCAAGGTGCTCGAACCGATGCGCGCCAATGGCGCCATCGGTGCGGCACTGGAGGCGGAGATCACCGTTGCCGCCGATGCAGTCACCGCTGCGCGCTGGCAGCCGCTGGCCGAAGAGTTGCGCTTTTTCTTCATCAGCGGCGATGTCAATGTGACCCCGGCCAGCACCGACGACATCTACGTCAGCGCGCAACCGACCACCAAACCCAAGTGCGTGCGTTGCTGGCAGCTTCGCGCCGACGTGGGCACGGTTGCGGCCCATCCGGAGTTGTGCAGCCGTTGTGCCGGCAACGTCGACGGTCCCGGCGAAGTCCGGCTCTGGTTCTGATCGTGCTGTCGGCCTGGCCCGTTGAATCGGGTCGGGGACAGCGTCCTGGTTGCCCGGCATGACGCCGGGCGACGGTTCCGCCACACCACCCTTGAAAGCGAACCCCTGAATGACCGCGAGACCCAAACCCAACGCATTGGTCTGGCTGCTGCTGTCAGCGGCCGTCATCGGCCTGGACCAGTGGAGCAAGGCCTGGGTGCTCGGCAGCCTGCCCGACCTGGATCCGGTCAGCGGCCGCTGCGTGCGCATTCCCGTGATTCCGGGGTTCTGGGACTGGTGCCGGACCTACAACACCGGCGCGGCGTTCAGCTTCCTCAGTGATGCCGGCGGCTGGCAGCTGTGGCTGTTCACGGCCCTGGCCATCGGCATCAGCGCCCTGCTGGCGGTCTGGCTGTCGCGCACCACCCGCGCCGACTGGCGCAGCGCGCTGCCGTTCGCGCTAGTGATCGGCGGGGCCATCGGCAACGTCATCGACCGCCAGGTGCATGGCCACGTGGTGGATTTCATCCTGTGGTACGTGGGCGACCACGTATGGCCGGCGTTCAACATCGCCGACTCGGCCATCGTGGTGGGCGCCGTCGGCATCGCTGTGTTCGGTCTGTTCGACGGCAAGCACGGTCAAAAAGCGGGATAATCGCCCCATGGAAGTCCTGCTCGCCAATCCCCGTGGTTTCTGCGCCGGTGTCGACCGTGCCATCGAGATCGTCAAGCGCGCCATCGAAACGCTGGGCGCCCCGATCTACGTGCGCCACGAAGTGGTGCACAACCGCTTCGTGGTCGATGACCTGAAGCGTCGCGGCGCGATCTTCGTCGAAGAACTCGATGAAGTGCCCGACGGTGCCACGGTGATCTTCAGTGCCCACGGCGTGCCGCAGGCCGTGCGTCGCGAAGCGGAGCGCCGCAGCCTGAAAGTATTCGATGCCACCTGTCCGCTGGTCACCAAGGTGCACCTGGAAGTGGCGCGGCATTGCCGGGCCGGCCGCGACGTGGTGCTGATCGGTCATGCCGGTCACCCCGAGGTCGAGGGCACAATGGGCCAGTGGAGCCGCGAAGCGGGGCAGGGTCGCATCTACCTGGTCGAGGACATCGAGCAGGTGTCCCGGCTGGAGATCATCCAGCCGGAAAACCTCGCCTACACCACCCAGACCACGCTGTCGGTAGACGATACCCGCGGCATCATCGAAGCCCTGCGTCAGCGCTATCCGGCGATGCAGGGGCCCAAGAACGACGACATCTGCTACGCCACCCAGAATCGCCAGGACGCCGTCCGCGACCTGGCGCGCGAATGCGACCTGGTGCTGGTGGTCGGTTCGCCCAACAGCTCCAACTCCAACCGGCTCAGCGAGCTGGCCCGGCGTGATGGTGTCGAGGCCTACCTGATCGACGACGCCGGCGAGATCGATCCGGCGTGGGTGGTGGGCAAGCATCGCATCGGCCTGACCGCCGGCGCCTCCGCGCCACAGGTGCTGGTGGATGGAGTGATTGCACGCCTGCGCGAGTTGGGCGCCAACGACGTGTCGGAACTGGCGGGCGAGCCGGAGTCGATGGTGTTCGCGTTGCCGAAGGAACTGCGACTGCAGTTGGTCAGCTGACGACGCGTGCCAGTGCCTGCGCGCTGGGCCGCGTTACCTTGAGTGGCTGAATGGTTGAGCTTTGTGGCTGGTTTGTTGGCCGCGCTTCGCATGCCCTCCACGGGGTCCCGGCGACCCTGTGCGCATGGCCAACCGACACTTGCTTGATGGAATTCTGGACGCCCTTGACGCGTGCGAGCAACGCCGCAAAGGACGCAAACCCGTCGTGGAACGCCTGCGCTTCGAGCAGGAGCTCGAAGAGGTGGCCCAGCTTGCCGACCGGATCGATGCGGCCCACTTCCGCGACCGGATCGACAACATCCTGGATAGCCGGAAGCACTGAGTCGTGAGCGGTCCTTCGAGTCCGGGTCCTTCCAGGCCGAAGCCCGAGATTCCGGCGCCTGCGCCAGCGGCGCCCGAGATGCCCGATCCAACACCCGGCCAGCCAGAGATTCCAGACCTCCCGGAAATCCCGGACCTCCCGGCACCTGCGGTACCTGAGCCTCCTGGGCCGGAGCCGATGGATGTCGATGCCTAGGCGAATGGCGGTTTGATCATCTCGCCTGTCGGCCCGACGGGCGCGCCCCTAGAGCGCAGGCGTGATCCCCGCACTAATCCAGTTCATCCTCGTCGTCAGGATCGTGATTCTCAGCGTCGATCTCGATCGATGCCTCTGGATCAGCCGGCTCCAGCAAGGTGAAGTCATCGCGCTCCGGGTCGCGGATGGCACGTGAAACCGGATAGCTCTCCAGCAACGCCCGGCTGGATAACCGTTCCAAAGCACCCGGCCCGGTGAGCCCGCCGGCCAGCCATTCCAACGCCGTGGCCGGCTCGATGAAAACCGGCCCGTCTGGGGTGAGGGGCGAGGGGATGGCAGGGTTGGGGCCCGTCAGCAGGCTGAAGCTGTCGAGCGCTTGCCCCTCTTGCTCCCAATGCTCCCAGATGCCGGCGGCCAACAAGGCCAGGCCATCCCTGCGTTGCACAAAACGGGGCCACGGAGGCTTCCGCTGCCGATCCCACTTGTAGTAACCGGTCATCGGCACGACACAGTGGCGCTCCTTCCATGCCTTGGCATAGATGCGACTGCTGGGCGCCTTGCTCAGTCGAGCGGTCACCGTGGTGTAGGGCGTTGACGGCTCCTTGGACCAGCGCGGGACCAGTCCCCATGTCATTTCACGGACGGCAAGCGCTCCCTCGACACGCGCGATGACCGTCGCGATCTTCCCCTTGCCGACGTTGTAGCGATCAGGCGCTGCCGCTATCGCCAACCCGAGATCTGTTGGCAAGCCCGGCGGCAATGACTCGGCATCGGAGATGGCTTGGGAGAACCGGCGCATGCTTGGAGCGTAGCCGTGCCCTCGTGAGGCGTTCGTGCCGAGCACCTTTCAAGAGGGTTGGGCCGCGAGGTGGCCATGGAACCATTTCGTCACCCAACGGTGGCGGCCTAGGCGGCGGCTCTGAGTATGGGGGGCTGACCGCGATCAGCCACGCTTATGCACGGAAAAGCCGGCAACGTGCCGCCAAGCTGCATTTGGGGGATGACGCGTCCTTAACCTCTCCTTCCTGAAGCTGGCGCTCCCTGGTCACTTGGAGATCGTTATGCGCAAGCTTCGCCTCTCGTCGTCCCTGCTGACTGTCGCCATCACACTGGTGGTCGCTGGCTGCACCAGCACGCCACCCGCCGCGCCAGCTGCCGCCGTGCCTGCCGGCCCGCGGACGATTGATGCGGCGCGAGCCACGCTGCAGGGAACGATCACCGCCATTGATCAGGCCACCCGGACCGTCACGATCCGCGGCGCCAACGGCGCAGAGCTGGAAGTGGCGGCTGACAACCAGGTGCGCAACTTCAATCAGTTGAAGGTGGGCGACCAGGTCAGCCTCGACTACATGGCGGCCGTGGCCGTCGAGCTACAGCCGGCGGGCAGCGCCCAAGTCGGCGTCTCCTCGGCCCAGGGCGGCACCGTCGCTGCCCCCGGCAACCGGCCGGGCGGAACGATGTCCAATACCGTCAGCATCGTCACCGAAGTGGTGGCGGTCGATCCGGTGGCCAATACCATCGCGCTGCGGGGCCCGCGCGGCAATACCCAGATCATCGCCGTTCAACGCCCCGACCTGCGCGCGAAGCTGCCTGGGGTCACGCGAGGCGACATGTTGAGGATCTCCTACACCGAGGCGGTGGCTTTGAACATTCGTCCCACGCCCTGAGCGGTGTGTTTGAGGGCGGGAGCGCTACGGCGCTTCCGCCGATACCGGATGCGCGAGAGCCGAGCGGGACGTTTCGGCAGCGAGGTCGGAGCGGTTGTAAAAAGCATCCGACATCGACATCGACATCGACATCCGGCATCCGCGCAGTCGGCAGTCGGCAGTCGGCAGTCGCAGCGGATCCACCAGTCTCAGAGAGAAGGCTCGAGCAGTGCGCCATACACGATAGAGCGCGAAATGCCGCGAATATCCGCGACCGGATAGGGTCGGCCGGTTGGCGGGTTGCCTGCGTCCACCTGCTGGATCATGCCGACCACCACGATGTCGTTTTCCGGGTCGATCCAGAACCAGGTGCCGTGCACGCCGCCCCAGTAGAACGTCCCGGTGCCGAAGCCGCCGCCGTTGAAATCGGCGCGAGCCGGGTCCAGCACGATGGCGACGTTCATGCCATAGCCGACGCCGGAAAAAGACTCGAGAAACTGGATTGACACGCCCGGCGCCAGCAAGTTGCTCCGCATCAGCTTGACCGAGGAGGGCGACAGGAGGCGCGTATCCCCGAGCACGCCGCCATTGGCAAGCATCTGCGCAAAGCGCAGGTAATCCCGGGTCGTCGAGTACAGTCCGGCGATCGATAGCAGGAACTTCGGTGTCACCCCGGCCGGCGTGCCCGCCACCGCAGGGAACGGTGACTGATCGGCCGCGAGCGTGAGTTTGAGATTCTCGTCGAGGGCATAGCGCGGCGCGATGCGGTCGCGTTGATCGGGGGCTACGCCAAAGCCTGTGTCGACCATGCCCAGTGGCGAGAAGATCCGCTCCCTGAGGAACACATCGATGGCCTGGCCGGTGAGCCGCTGGATGATGGCACCCTGGATTTCCTGCTGTAGCCCATAGCGAAAGTGCGTGCCGGGTTGCGTTTCCAGCGGCAATTTGGCGAGCTTGGCAATCAAGTCATCGTTGGTGCCGCTCCACAGGCCGGCTTGCGTGTAGAGCTCGTCGACCTTGGGATTGACGCTGCCGAACAACGGCCCGAAGGCAAAGCCGGCGGTGGTGGACATCACGTGGCGCATCCGCATCGGCCGATCCAGCGCCACAAGCGTGCCGTCTGCCTGCATGACCTTGAGGTCAGAGAATTCCGGGATGAAACGGGTGACCGGATCATCGAGCTGCCACTTGCCTTCCTCGTAAAGCAGCAGCATGGCCACCGCGATGATGGGCTTGGTCATCGAGGCGATGCGGTAAATGGCGTCCTCACGCAGGGGCTGTCGATCTTCAAGCGTCTGAAAGCCGTAGCAGCCGGACTTCACCAGTTTGCCGTGGCGCGCGACCATGAGGCTGATGCCCGCGTAATGGCCAGCATCGATATTCGCCTGCATTGCGCCGTCCAGGCGGTCCAGGCGCTCGGCCGAGAAGCCGACCGAGGTGGGTGAGGCTTCGGGCAACGGAGCGTCCGCTGGGCGCGTTGTGAGGAGGATGGACATGCTGGTGCTCCGAGTGGGGAGTACGACGATTTCGACACGGCAGGCGCCGGGGAATCTATTGACGAGAAACGCAGGAGATCTGCGTTAGCGCCACGCTACGCCGCCTTGATCGCTAATGCAAGGGGTGTGCATTAACTGGGGCCTATGGCAGCATGGGCCGTGTTCAGGGCTTTGTGGAGAGCGCTGGTGGCAACCGACGCGAAAATGGGGACAGGTTCGGGCGACCTCGTGGATGGCGGCGCTTTGGAGGGGGGCGTTCGCAAGCGCTTGGGCGGCCGCTCGGCCCGGGTGCGTGAAGCGGTGCTGCAAGCCACCCTCCAGGCGTTGGGTGAGCTGGGGCCGGAAGGCCTGAGCTTCAGCGAAATCGGGCGACGCTCGGGCGTGCATGCGACCTCGATCCAACGCCGATGGGGCACGCGTGAGAACGTGATCCTCGACGCGCTGTTGGACGCCAGCCAAGTGCGGATTTCGATCCCGAATACCGGCACATTGCGGGGGGATCTGCTGGGTCTGGCCAAGTCCGTGGCCAGCTACGTGACATCGCCGCTTGGTGAGGGGGTCGTGCGCATGATGGCAGCCAGCCAGGACGACCCGGCCCTGGCGACCAGTCGGGCCGAGTTCTATTGGGTGCGCTTCGATTCGGCGCGTGTCGTCATCGATCGCGCCGTGGGCCGGGGCGAACTGCCGCCGGCGACGCCAGCGAAACTGATCCTGGAACTGTTGTCCGGGCCCCTCTATTTTCGGTTGTTGATGACCCGCGAACCCGTCGATGACGAGTTCCTTGAGCAGGTGGTCGACCTGCTGCTGGGCGGATTGGTCGAACCACGCTAGTCGGCAGGCCTGGCTTCTGGGGCAGCCGAAGTGCCTGCGCCCAGTCTCCCGGCTATCTCCCGGACTCGGCTGCAATTGACCGCACCCCGCCCCAAACCCTAGAATTCGCGGCTCAGCCGGAATAGCTCAGTTGGTAGAGCGGCGCATTCGTAATGCGTAGGTCGTAGGTTCGATTCCTATTTCCGGCACCAGTTGCTTCAAAGGCCCGCTCGCGCGGGCTTTTGTCGTTTTGGCGACTTGCTTGCCTTGGCGGTTCGATGAGACCAACGGCGGGCCGGCTGCCGGTTGGCGTTACGTGGCCGACCGAGGTGTAACCGCCGAAGGGGCCGATCGATCGCGCAGCGACAGTGGCGAGTGGCTGCATCCGCGCCGCCGGAATTTTCAGCTGCGCGGGTACGGCGGGGTAGAGGCTTGCGTGAGGAGCGTAGTCATCGACCGACGCCGGCCCGCTCTGTCATCGATGGGCGATACATGAAAAACGGGTCACGGCCCGGCCGAAGTACATTGCCGCAACGCCTACTGTGAATCATTGCGTCAACGGACTGGCACGAATCCGGCGATTCGAAGGCAGTTGCCAGGGCTGCGCACGCTAGTGCGTATTCATCTGCGACATCATGTCGCATGTGCGCGACAGGGCGAATTGCGCGTGATCATCGCTGGATGGCTTTCGTGAAAATGACACAGGGCTTAAAATTACGGGGCTAACCTTGCGTCCCGTCCAGGTCAGCGCCCGTGCTGGGCGCCATCGACCGGGCACCCCGCGGGTCGATGGGTTGGCACCCCCCCTGCAATTGGATCTACCGATGATTCCGTTGAACACCCTTGGGCGCTACCTGCGTCCCGGCCTGGCACTGCTGCCGCTGGCGCTGCTGGCCGGTTGCCAGTCGGCCATCCTCAATCCCAAGGGCCAAGTCGGCCAGGACGAGAAGACCCTGCTCATCACCGCCGTGGTGCTGATGCTGCTGGTCGTCATCCCGGTGATCGTCATGACGATTGCCTTTGCGTGGAAGTATCGCGCCTCCAACACCAAGGCCCGCTACGAGCCGGACTGGTCGCACTCGACCGCGATCGAGGTCGTGGTGTGGTCGATTCCCTGCCTGATCGTGCTGGTGCTGGCGGTGCTGACCTGGCGCTCCTCGCACGCGCTGGACCCGTTCCGCCCGCTGGACTCGGAGGTCAAGCCGGTCACGATCGAAGCGGTGTCGATGGACTGGAAGTGGCTGTTCATCTACCCGGACCAAGGCATCGCCACGGTCAACGAGATCGCGTTCCCGGTGAACACGCCGGTGAACTTCCGCATCACCTCCGATACGGTGATGAATTCGTTCTTCATTCCGCAGCTGGGCACGCAGATCTATTCGATGGCGGGCATGGAAACCAAGCTGCACCTGATCGCCAACGAGCCGGGCGAGTTCTTCGGCATCTCGGCCAACTACAGCGGGCACGGTTTCTCGAAGATGCGCTTCATGGCGCACGCCACGCCGGACCAGGCGGGCTTCGATGCCTGGGTTGCCAAGGTCAAGGCCTCGCCCAATGCGTTGGGGCCGGCCGAGTACCAGGCGCTGGCGGCCAACCGCAATGACCGCAGCGAATTCCCGGTCACTTACTTCTCGTCGGTACAGGGCGGCATGTTCAAGGCCTTGATCGACAAATACATGATGGGCAATGGCCACCAGCACGGCCATGACGAACATCAGGCGCCGGCCGGCGAACCGGTCGCCATGTGCACCTCCGGAGACAAATGATGCTAGGCAAACTTACGCTCGAGGCGATTCCGTACCACGAGCCGATCATCATGGTCACCCTGGGCGCGGTGGCGGTGCTCGGTATCGCGCTGGTCGCGGTGTTGACCAAATACAAGGTGTGGGGCTGGTTGTGGCGCGACTGGTTCACCTCGGTCGACCACAAGAAGATCGGCGTCATGTACATCTTCGTGGCGCTGATCATGCTGCTGCGCGGCTTCGCCGACGCAATCATGATGCGCACGCAGCAGGCGTTGGTGGCGGGCGGCAGCCCGGAAGGCATCCTGCCGCCGCACCATTACGACCAGATCTTTACCGCGCACGGCGTGATCATGATCTTCTTCATGGCCATGCCGATGATGACCGGCCTGATCAACCTGGTCGTGCCGCTGCAGATCGGCGCGCGCGACGTGGCGTTCCCGTTCCTGAACTCGCTGAGTTTCTGGCTGTTCGTGTCCGGCGTGGTGTTGATCAACCTGTCGCTGGGCGTGGGCGAGTTTGCGCAGACCGGCTGGTTGGCGTATCCGCCGCTGTCGGGTCTGGAATTCAGTCCAGGGGTCGGCGTCGACTACTACATATGGGCGTTGCAGATCGCAGGCCTGGGTACCTTGCTCACGGGCATCAACTTCTTCGTGACGATCATGCGCATGCGCGCGCCGGGCATGACCCTGATGCGCATGCCGATCTTCACCTGGACCGCGCTGATCACCAACATCCTGATCATCGCCGCCTTCCCGATCCTGACCGTCGCCCTGGCGCTGCTGGGTGCGGACCGCTACCTGGGTACGCACTTCTTCACCAATGACGGTGGCGGCAACGCCATGATGTACATCAATCTGATCTGGATCTGGGGCCACCCGGAGGTCTACATCCTGGTGTTGCCGGCGTTCGGCATCTACTCGGAAGTGATTGCGACCTTCAGCCGCAAGCGCCTGTTCGGCTACACCTCGATGGTCTACGCCACCGCCTGCATCGGCGTGCTGTCCTTCATCGTGTGGCTGCACCACTTCTTCACCATGGGGGCCGGTGCCAACGTCAATGCCTTCTTCGGTATCACGACGATGATCATCTCGATCCCCACGGGCGTGAAGATCTTCAACTGGTTGTTCACGATGTTCCGCGGCCGCGTGCACTTCACCTCGCCGGTGATGTGGACGATCGGCTTCATCATCACCTTCGTCATCGCCGGCATGACTGGCGTGATGATGGCGATCCCGGCGGTGTCGTTCGTGCTGCACAACAGCCTGTTCCTGATCGCCCACTTCCATAACGCGATCATCGGCGGTGCGGTGTTCGGTTACCTGGCAGGCCTGACCTACTGGTTCCCGAAGGCGTTCGGCTTCAAGCTCAACGAGAAGATCGGCAAGGCCTCGTTCTGGTGCTGGATCATCGGCTTCTTCGTGACCTTCACCCCCTTGTACGTGCTCGGCTTCATGGGCATGACGCGGCGCCTCAACACGTTCAGCAACCCGGAATGGGTGCCGTACCTGTACGTGGCGGCTTTCGGTGCGCTGATCATCGGCACGGGCATCTTCTTGAACGTGGCCCAGATCCTGGTGAGCGTCTTCCAGCGCAAGAAGAACCTCGACCAGACCGGCGATCCGTGGGATGGCCGCACGCTGGAGTGGTCGACTTCCTCGCCGGCGCCGTTCTACAACTTCGCGCACCTGCCGCACGTGGACGATCGCGACCAGTTCTGGGAAGACAAGCAGAAGGGCAAGGGCTGGGTGCGTGCCGACCGCTACGAAGACATCCACATGCCGCGCAACACGGCAGCCGGGTTCTGGATCGGTGCCTTCAGCATCGTGCTGGGTTTCGCCCTGGTCTGGCATATCTGGTGGCTGGCGGTGGTGGGCCTGGTCGGCATGATCGGCAGCTTCATCGTGCGCACCTTCGACAACGACATCGACTACTACGTACCGGCGGCCGAGGTGGAGCGCATCGAGAACGAGCGCTTCGCCCTGCTTGACCAGGTGCAGGCAAAGAAGGCGGTCTGAGCATGTCCACGGCTACTACCCTCCACACCCACGCCGTCCATCCGGGCGGCCACGACACCCACGGCCACGACCACGGGCATCACGACGCCGGCGGCAACACCGTCTTCGGCTTCTGGGTGTACCTGATGAGCGACTGCCTCATCTTTGCCGGTCTGTTCGCCACCTATGCCGTATTGGCCGGGGCCACGGTGGATGGCCCGACGGCGAAGGAGTTGTTCGATCTTCGCTTCGTGCTGGTGGAAACCTTCCTGCTGCTGTTCTCGAGCCTGACCTTCGGCTTCGCGATGCTGTCGGCCAACAAGAAGCACCTGCCGGGCCTGTACGGGTGGCTGGCGGTGACGGCGATGTTCGGCCTGGGCTTCCTGGCGATGGAAATCTACGAGTTCAACCATCTGATCCACGAAGGCGCAGGTCCGGGCCGCAGCGCGTTCCTGTCGGCGTTCTTCACGCTGGTGGGCACGCACGGCCTGCACGTGGCGTCGGGTCTGCTGTGGATGCTGGTCCTGGTGATCCAGGTGGCCAAGAACGGCCTGACGGCGCGCAACAGCACCCGCTTGGCTTGCCTGAGCTTGTTCTGGCATTTCCTGGACATCATCTGGATCGGTGTCTTCACCATCGTCTACCTGCTGGGAGCGCTGTAATGGCCGGCAACCACAATCATTCCGAGGCCCATGCAGAACATGCGGGCGGCCTGAAGTCCTATCTGATCGGCTTTGCGATGGCGGTCGTGCTGACCGTCATCCCCTTCGCGCTGGTGATGAACAACACGTTCTCCAAGGGCGTGACGGTGATCATCGTCGCGCTGATGGCGGCGGTGCAGATGGTGGTGCACATCGTGTATTTCCTGCACATGGACCGTTCGCCCGAGCAGCGCTCCAACATCCACGTGGGCTTGTTCTCGATCCTGATCATCGGCATCGTCGTGATCGGTTCGCTGTGGGTCATGCACAACCTCAACATCAACATGATGCATTGAGGTCCGGCGTGCGCCGGGACTGACGAGGCCGCCTTCGGGCGGCTTTTTCTTTGGTTGCTTTTCCCATCGGGGGGAAGGATGCGTATGGCCTTTCCCGGGCGCTTTGGATCGCGCTTTGGGCGGCCCGGTTATATCGGCTTTCTCCCTTTGCTGGGCGCTTTTTTATCGCGGCTTGCGAGTTGGGTTTTTTGTGGTGGGCGCGGTGTGTTTGGGCGGTTGGTTGTAGTGGCTTGCGGTGCGGGCCCCGTCCTGCCGGGATGGTGGGTCGCGGTTCGAGCGGCCATCCATGGCCGCACTCACCGCACGTGGGCCATCCATGGCCCACTGACC
>DASWQJ010000168.1:0-7596 GCA_036403795.1 Stenotrophomonas sp. | reverse complement strand
ATCCACGCCATGCACCACGTCGTAATTGCGACGCGATGCCAGCAGGGTCGGCCACGCATCACGAATCGTGCGATCGAAGTCTCGCGCCGCCTGGACGACGCCGAGCACCCGCGGCGGCAATCCGGACGCGACCAGCGTGTCCAGTGTGCCTCGCACGATGCACAGGTCCGAGCCGCCATACACCTCGTGGCCCTCGCGATCGCACGTCAATATCTGCGTGCCGTGGTAGGCGATGCGCAAACCCGCGCATTCGACCTCACCGACGCTGTAGGTCACCAGCCGCTCAAGATGACGCTCGAGCACGATTCCATGAGTACCCAGGTACTCGGGCGGCAACGCCTGCAGATGCGTCACGAGCTCTTGCTCCGACTCGAGCAGCCACTGGCCGCGCCCACCCACGCCGGTGGGCAGTTTCAAACGCACGCGACCTTCGAGGCAGAGCTGCGCATAGGCACGCAGTGCGTCGGCGGCGCTGAAAGCGCTGAATCCGGGCAACGTGCAGCCGCGCAGCGCGAGGCCAAGCGCCTGTGACCAATCGGCGATGGCCGCCGCCCCATCCTCCACCAGCGGATGGGCCAGGATCTTGGTGGCCAGGAACGGCACCGGCACGACACCGCCCAACAGATCGCCCACGTGTTCGATGCCCAACGCGCGCGCAGTGGCCGCATCCAGCGTGTCGTCCGGCACGTAATAAGGCGCCTTGACCGGGGCTGCAGAGCTGAAGCCGCCATAGGGAACATCGAACAGATCGGCCACTTCGCGCGCGATCCAGGCATGCGTGGCGCGCTCGTGACCGTCCTGCGGCGTTTCCCGTACGCGATAGGCGAGCACCTGGCCGGGCGGCATGCCTTGGCCCGAGTGATGGAAGTCTTGCGCGGGGGGGTGCGACATCATCTCCATGCGCACCATCCCAGCACGGCAACGATGAGGGCAGCAGCAAGCCACGCGAGCCCTCGAGCGGGACGCCACGCGCTCCACCAGGCTGACGCTTCTCCGGTGCCGGTCGGACGATCCTCTGCGCGCGGGGTTTCCTGTTCGCGCGGTGCCTCATGGCGCTGGTGCCCGTCAGGCCCCATTCGCTCGGACGGTTCTGTTTTGCGTGGCCCCATGACGCTCTCGCCCGCTGCACGGTGATCCCAAGGCTGGGTCCGACGTCGTTAGCTGGGCGTGGAGTGCAGGCATGGGGATGTGAATGGGGTGCGAGGAGCCTGGCGGCAGCCCTGAAACGTTCAGTCAAACCTGGTGCGCTGGCTCGCTGCGTTACCGCCATCGGGTGCGGCTCTGATCCTGCGTTGACACGAAGACCGCTAAATTCCAATTCATTCCACACCTTTGAACGAACAAAGCCATGAGCAGGGATCCTTCCGTCATCGACGTACAGGCCGAGATCGCCCACTGGCAGGAGCGCAATGCGCACGAACAGCTGGGCGTCAGCAAATTCAGCGTGCTCTCGCCGGTGGTCAAACTCGCCTGTGACATCTACCTGCAAGCCCCGCGCTCCAGCCAGGAACAGCGGCTGGACATGTTTCGCGACCGTCTGCAGACCCACATCCTGCCGCCGGGCTCGCAACCCCAACTCGAACGGCTGGCAGCCGACTGTTGGCTGCGACTGGGCGCCACCTCCTGACCTCGCACCGCACATCGACATGGAGCACGCATGAAAACCCCTTATGAAGTCGGCCAGGAAATCGACCGCGTGCAGCGGCTCGTGCCGCACCTGATCAGCGACCAAGGCGAGCGAGCCGAGGAAATCCTGGGTTTCCACATCGCCAGCCTCTACGCCAGCGCACCGCCGAGCGAGCACGCGCAGATCCGCCGGCGGGTCGCACAGATGCTGCGGCAGTGCCAAGACGGCGCAAACGAAGATGAGCCTCGCGGAGCCGCCGTTGTGCTGGAAGCGCATTGCGCATGAGCTCGCGAATCTGGGCGGGCCGCGTACTGGCGGTGGGCGGCTTGCTCGGCTTGGTCGCATGTTCAGGTCCCGGAGGCGACGCCTCGCGCACTGCCAGCGCCGAATCCCCGGCGACGACGCCAGCCCCGGTGACCGGTGGCGGACTGGCCGGTCCGGTGAAAGGCGACGCGCAAGCGCTGGGTGTGCTGCAAGCCTTGGACGAGAACGAAATCGATCTGGCCAACGCGGCCCTGGAACGAGATATCGGTGGCTCCACTGCGACATTCGCCCAGACCATGGCCCAGCGTCACGGGGAGAGCTTGGCGCGCACCCGCGAGCTGTCACCGCAGCAGAGCGAACAATCCAACGCCGTGCGAGCCCGCGGCCAGGCCAGGGCTGCCTCGCTCAAATTGGAAGATGACCTCAATTCTTACCGAAATGCGTTCCTTGCCTCGGCCAATGCCGACTATGCGGACGCCTTGCGCACCATCGATGCGGAACTACTCCCCGCGGTGCAGGGCGATGCGGCGCGGGCCCACGTGCAGGAAGTGCGCCGATTGTTTGCCGAGGGCTATGAACGCGCCCAGGCTGCAGCTTCGACGCGCTAGCCATGCGTCTTGGCGCTAGGTTGCGTTGACGCCAGTCCCACGCCGCGTCCACGCGACCTTCTCTGTCGCGCGCCGATCATGCCGACATGGAACAACGATTGCTGTTGTATGACGTGGAAGGACGCGGCCTCGCCTTGCCGCCGGGTTGGCACGTGAGCCAGGCGGGTGATCGGCGCTGGCTGGCCCGTGGCGAGTTGCTGATCCCACTGCCCACTTCGTTGAACCAGATGCCCTCGCGCCTGAGTGCGATCGAATTGGATGCGCTGCATTACGCGATTCCCGGCGCCCATTGGCGAGACGCACCGCCCCATCACCCCCATGTCGAATCCGCTACAGGAGGATTCCAGCGATGACTGCTACCGAGCGGGCCGACCGCGACGACGCCCACGATCCCGAATATCCCAATCCCAACGACCACGAACGCCAGCCCGGTGACATGGCCAACGTGAACATCAACGAGGAGTGGGAGCTGCGCTGGTGGGCCAGGGAGCTCAACCTGTCGGAAGACCAGCTGCGTACCGCAGTGCAGGAAGTAGGCAACGCCACCACGAAACTGCGGCAGTACCGGCCTCCCCATTAAGACGGAAAGCAATCTCGCTTCCAACCGCCGGCGCGCGCTCGAAAGAGCGCGCGCTTTGTGCATCAGGCCGCTTCCAGCGCCTGCGACAGTCGTTCGACGGCAACCACTTCCATCCCCTTGACCGAGCCGGCCTTCGGGGCATTGGCCTTCGCGACGATGGCGCGTTTGAATCCATGCGTGGCGGCCTCGCGCAGGCGCTCTTCGCCGTTGGGTACCGGCCGGATTTCGCCAGACAGGCCGACCTCGCCAAAGGCAATGGTTTTTTCGGCCAAGGGTTGGTCGCGCAACGAAGACAGCACCGCCAGCAGCACCGGCAAGTCGGCGGCGGTTTCCTGCACGCGGATGCCGCCCACCACGTTGACGAACACATCCTGGTCGCCGACCAGCACGCCCCCGTGGCGATGCAGCACGGCCAGCAACATGGCCAGGCGGTTCTGTTCCAGACCCACTGCCACGCGGCGGGGATTGGACAGTGGCGAGGCATCCACCAGCGCCTGCACTTCCACCAGCAAGGGCCGCGTGCCCTCGCGCGTCACCATCACGCAACTGCCGGGTTGGTGGGCACTGCCGCCGGACAGGAAGATCGCCGAGGGGTTGGCCACTTCCTTCAGGCCCTTTTCGCCCATCGCGAACACGCCCAGTTCGTTGACGGCGCCGAAGCGGTTCTTGAACGCACGGAGCACGCGGAACCGGCTGCCGCTGTCGCCTTCGAAATACAACACGGCATCGACCATGTGTTCGAGCACGCGCGGACCGGCGATGCCGCCTTCCTTGGTCACGTGCCCCACCAGGAACACGGCGGTGCCGGTCTCCTTGGCATAGCGAACCAGGCGTGCGGCGCTCTCGCGAACCTGGCTGACCGACCCGGGCGCTGCGCTCAGCGATTCGCTCCACAGTGTCTGCACCGAGTCGGCCACGATCAACCGCGGCCGCGCCACGCTGGCATGCTGAAGGATCTGTTCGATGCTGGTCTCGGCCAGGCCGTTGAGGCCCTCCAATGGCAGGTCCAGCCGGACCGCGCGGCCCGCGATCTGGGCCAACGATTCCTCGCCGGTCACGTACAGCACCGGCAGTTGCGCGGCCATGCGGGCCACGGCCTGCAGCAACAACGTGGACTTGCCGATGCCCGGATCGCCGCCGACCAGGATCACCGCACCTTCCACCAGGCCGCCGCCCAGGACACGGTCGAACTCCCCGATTCCCGTGCTCACCCGCGCGTGCTCGCTGTGCTGGACGTCCTTGAGCGCCGTGATCTTCGGCGCTTCGACGGCGCCTGCCCAGCCGCTACGCCGGCTGGGTGTCGGTCCCTTGGCGGGGCTCGCGCTTTCCAGGGTGATCTGGCTGAGGCAGTTCCAGGCACCGCATTCGGCGCACTGGCCCTGCCATTTGCTGTATTCGGCGCCGCATTCGCCGCAGACATAGGCGACTTTCGCCTTGGCCATCGTTCGCATCCTCCGGGTAGACCCACAGGATAACGGTGGCCGGTCTCAGCCGCCGCGACCGGGCAGCGCCGAGAGGAAGTCGCCCACTTGGCTCGGTGATTCCAGCCGGCTAACCAGCCTCAACTCAGCGTCCGCGGGCGTACACACGATAGGCAAGGGAACTCGCCGCAGGCGTCGACGAGGCCAGGCACCATTGGGCCGCGTAATAACTCGCCAACAGGCCGGCCGTCGCCCACGGCAGCGGTCCGGCAAAACGATCCCAGGCCAGCAGTGAATCGCTGGCCACGAACAACAGCGCGCCCAGCGCGGCCAGTCCGGTGCCGCGCCGTGCGCCGCGCGGCGGCTTGAGTGCCCGCGCGAACGCCATTGCCGCCATGCTGGCCAGCACGACGGTATAGGCGATCACGGGCATTCGCAGCGAATCGGGCAGATGCGGCCAAAGGCCGAACAGATTGCCGCCTGCGTAGATCGCCAGGACCGGTGCGGTCATGCACAGCGCCGAAAGACGCACGCCATGGCGCAACGCGCAGATATAAGCCACATGAGCGAGCAGGAACGCGGCCAGGCCGGCGACGAAGGCATCGATCGGCAGCATCAGGCAGATGTCGCCGCCCAGGGAAAGCACCAGCCCCACCAACAGCCATCGCCGGTAGGGCCCGCGGGCGCCCTGCAGAGCGCGCACGATGATGACGAGGGTCGCGGCCGGCTTGCACAGGTAATGCAGCCAGCGCAGCCCCTCGATGCTGGCGCCGACGATGGCGCCGGCGGCCAACAGGATCAGCAGCGACGCCAGCCACACATCCATCGAGTGGCCGGCGCGCGATGCCATCAGCGAGCCTTGTACAGGTCGGACAAACGATCCGGCTTGCCGGCGATACGCTCCAGGTTCGGATACAGCAGTCCGCCGTGGTAATCGATCCGCACGGTCTGATAGCGATCCGATTGCTTGACCAGCAACTCGATCGGCGCCTGGTTGTCCTTGGCTGCGGCCACCACGTCCTTGAGATCGTCGTTGCCGTACTCGCGACCATTCACGGCCACGATGGTCATGCCCGGGGCCAGGCCGGCGGCAAACGCCGGACCGTCCCATAGCACATCGGTCAACAGGCCCTGGCCATTGGTCGCCAAGCCCAGCGAGTAGGTCAGGTTGGCGCCCTTGCTTCGGGTTTCCAGCGCCTTGAAGGCTTCGCTGGGCGTGTCGTTGTAGACCAGCTTCCAGCCCGCTGCCTCGATGCCGCCGATCAGCGGCCCGTGGCCTTCGACGCGCTCGCGCAGGAAGCTGGCCCAATCGAACGGCGCGATACCGTTCAACGTGGAAGCGATGTCCTCAAAGGTGTACGGATTGACCTTCCAGTCACCGTTGTCCATGCCGAAGAATGCCTTGGCGAAATCATCGATGGAGCGCTTGTTGCCGGTGAGCGTGCGCAGTTTGTTGTCCACTTCCAGCCACACCATCTGGCCGGCCGAGTAGTAGTCCTCGCTCATCTGGTAGTTGCGGAACGCCAGTGGACGTCGCTGTGCGATCGTCGGATCGTTGGTGGTGTCCTGCACATTGCGCCAGGCCAGGCCGGGACGGCCACGGTCATAGGTCGCCGCCACGTTGGCCAGCATCTCGCGCGCTTGCTCCTGCGACCACAAGCCCGAGCGCGCCGCGATCACCTGCCCGAAGAACTGGGTCTGGCCTTCATAGAGCCACAGCAGGCTGTCGCCCATCGGCACGTTGAAGTTGGGCGTTGCCAGGTCGGCGCCGCGGCGGTACTTGCCATTCCAGGAGTGGTTGAACTCGTGCGAGAGCAGATCGCGCATCCACCAGCTCTTGTCCCACTCGGTGAAATAGCCGACCGGGCCGCTGTTTTCGCTGGAGCGGTGATGTTCGAGCCCGATGCCACCGAGTTTGTCGGTCAACGCCAGCAGGAACTCGTAATGGTCGAAATGGCGGGCGCCGTAGAGCTGGTCCATCTGCGTGACCAGCGCCTTGTGGACCTTCAGCTGTTCGGGCGTGGTCTTGAGGTATTTGGACTCGTCGGCAAACACGTTGAGCGCAACCGGCTGCTTGCCTTCGGCCAGCACCACGCGCTGATGGTATTTGCCGGCGAACAGTGGCGAATCCACCAGATCGTCATAGGCGATCGGCTTGAAGGTGACCCGGTCGCCCACGCGGCTTTCGGTCTCCAGTGCGGTGGCGAAATCCCAGCCCTTGGGCAGGGTCACGCTGGCCTGGGTCTTGATGTTGCGGGCGTAGTAGCCGGCCGGGTACAGCGAGTTGCTGTTCCACTGCAGGTTGAGCATCTCCGGGGTCATGACCACGCGCCCCTGCCCGTTGCCTTGCGAGGAGAGAAACTGGAACTGCGCGGTGATCTCGCTCACGCCCTCCGGTACCTCCACCTGGAAGGCGTAGACGTCGTACTTGTCGCGTACCCAGGGCAGCACTTTGCCGTCGGCACTCTTGACCACCAGCCCGGCGAGTTTGTCGATCGAGCCGCTGGGGGAGTGATGGCCTGGAAGCCATTCGGGATACAACAAGGTCATGCGACCGGGCGTGGCCGGCAGGGTGGTCTTGACGCGGAAGATCCTGCGTTCGATATCGGTGGCATCGACATCGATGCGCAGCACGCCATCGAATGGCACGTCGCGTGGCGGTGCGGTCTGCGCATGCACGGCGGCGGGAAGGGACATTGCGGCCAGCAAAGGCAACGACAGCACGGCACGGATCTTCATGGCTCTCCTGTGGGGGCGGATGGCAAGCGATCGATGCTACCCGGCGGCCTTGCCTGCCCCGTATGCCAAAGGTCATGGCGCGGGCGATCCGCCCGCCGCCGCAAAGAACGGTCTTTTCTCCCTAGTGCGGGGGATGAAGGCGGGGATGGGGGATCGCGGCTTGCGCGTTGGGGTTTTTGGCCCTCTGGGCTGTTGCTGGGCGCCGGTTGTCGCGGCTTGCGAGTTGGTTTTTATTGGGGGCGCGGTGGGTTTGGGCGGCTGGTTTTAATGGCTTACGGTGCGGGCCCCGAGCTGCCGGGATGGTGGGTCGCGGTTCGAGCGGCCATCCATGGCCGCACTCACCGCACGTGGGCCATC
>DASWQJ010000167.1:0-13957 GCA_036403795.1 Stenotrophomonas sp. | reverse complement strand
CAAGAAGGGACGGGTCGGGATCGTGGCCTACGGGGCGGACGCCGCGACTGCCAAGCAGCGGGGTGAGGCGCTTCGCGACGCCTTGGTGGCGGCCGGGGTGGGCGCGAACCGCTTCCAGGTCACCGCCGGCAAGGGCGCTCCCGGCAAGGCGCGCGCTGCCGAAGTCGTCGTCGCGCCCTGATCTGTTATCTAATTGTTTTTTAACGCTAATCAGGGCCGCGTTGGCGCGGCCCTGAACTCATCCCTGCTGAATTCGTCGAGCTTCGCCAAACTGTGAGCCGGACTATTGCCCCGCCCTGGGGACAAGCGTAGGGTCGGATTTCCAGGTGGCATGCCGCCGCCTGGATCAGCGGAGGACGGTCCGGTGGAACAGCGGCATCTCCCGAGCGTCAGCGAATTACAACCCTTGGGTTGGGACGCTGCCGCCCGCCGCACCGGTCCCCCATGTCAGACAACGCCTCGAGCCTCGCCGGCCGGGGCGTTGTTGTTTCCGGCACCCAGTAGGAGGTAACCCCATGTTCGAAGGGCAATCGCAGACCGAAATCGATGCGCTGATGAAGGCCGATCCTGAGTTCAAGCAGCTGTACCAGCGCCACAAGCTGCTCGACAAGAAGTGCATGGATGCGGAACTCGGCGTGTTGCCAATCGACGACATGACCTTGGGCCAGATGAAACGGGAAAAGCTCATGGCCAAGGAAAAGCTCACCCGGATCTATGACCGCCTGACCCACTGACCCTCCCCTAAAACCTGGACAGTTCACCGTCGCGGGCGGTGGCGGCCTCCTCGTCGGCCTGTCACCGTCCGCGTCGCTTTTTCTGAAAGCCGGCCGCCACCGGGGCCGAAAACTGAATGCTTCGACGCGCATTCGCCGGCGCTTGCCCCGATAATGGCCGGTCAAGCCCGCGGGGCATTCCGGCTAGCAGCGATGGCAATCCACTCTTCCGTACTGGAATTGATCGGCCAGACCCCGATCGTCAAGGCGCAGCGACTCGAAGTCGGCGTCTGCGAGCTGTACCTGAAGCTGGAAAATGCCAACCCCGGTGGCTCGATCAAGGACCGCATCGGTCTGTCGATGATCGAGGCAGCCGAAAAGCGTGGCGATCTCAAGCCCGGCGCCACCCTGGTGGAGGGCACGGCCGGCAACACCGGCCTGGGCCTGGCCCTGGTCGCCCAACAGAAAGGCTATCGGTTGATCCTGGTCGTGCCCGACAAGATGAGCCGCGAGAAGATCTTCAACCTCAAGGCGATGGGCGCGGAAGTCGTGCTCACCCGGTCGGACGTGGCCAAGGGCCACCCGGAGTACTACCAGGACCTGGCCGCGCAGATCGCCGCCGACACGCCCGGCGCCTATTTCATCAATCAGTTCGGCAATCCGGACAACCCGGCCGCCCACGAGTTCGGCACCGGCCCGGAGATCCTGGCGCAGATGGATGGCCCGCTGGACGCGATCGTGTTCGGCTGCGGCAGCTCCGGCACCATGACCGGTCTCTCGCGCGCGTTTGCCACGGCATCGCCTCACACCGAATTGGTGCTGGCCGATCCGGTCGGCTCGATCCTGGCCGAGTACATCAACGACGGGCGCCTCAACGAAAAATCCGGCTCGTGGCTGGTGGAGGGCATCGGCGAAGATTTCCTGCCGTCGATTTCCGATTTCAGCCGGGTCACCAAGGCCTACGCCATCAGCGACGCGGAAAGCTTTCACACCGCCCGCGAACTGCTGGCCAAGGAAGGCATCCTCGGAGGCTCTTCGACGGGCACCCTGCTGGCTGCGGCCCTGAAATATTGCCGCGAGCAGACCGCCCCCAAGAAGGTGCTGGTGCTGGTGCCCGACACGGGTAACAAGTACCTGTCGAAGATGTACAACGACTACTGGATGCTGGACAACGGCTTCCTGGAGCGTCCCCAGTTCGGCGACCTGCGCGATCTGATCCTGCGGCCCTACCAGGCCCGCGACACGGTCGTGGTGGGTCCGCGCGACCTGCTGACCACCGCCTACCAGCGCATGAAGCTCTATGACGTCTCCCAGTTGCCGGTGGTGGACGGCAGCGATCTGGTGGGCATCGTCGATGAGAGCGACGTGCTGCTGCACGTCTACGGCGACGAGTCCCGGTTCCGGGATCCGGTGGGCACCGCGATGGTGAGCAAGCTGGACCGGTTGGACGTCAAATCCCCGATCGAGGCGCTGCTGCCGGTGTTTGACCGCGGCCAAGTGGCCATCGTGATGGATGGCCCGCAGTTCCTGGGCCTGATCACCCGGATCGATCTACTGAATTACCTGCGACGCCGCGTACAGTAGTGTGATGTAGATCAGGTTTTTCACGGCGGGGCCTTCATGCCCCAATTGTTAGAATCCCGTTTCTCCAGCGGAAGTAACCATGTCCGACCGTACAAATAGCAGCCAGGAAGGCGGCCGTCCCTTGTCGCTGGCCACGTTGGCGATCCATGGGGGCCAAGCACCGGACCCCACGACCGGCGCGGTCATGCCCCCGATCTATGCGACCTCGACCTACGCTCAGTCCAGTCCGGGCGAGCACCAGGGTTTCGAGTATTCGCGGACCCACAATCCGACCCGGTTCGCCTATGAGCGTTGTATTGCTGCGCTGGAAGGCGGCAGTCGCGGCTTCGCATTTGCCTCCGGCATGGCCGCCACCTCCACCGTGATCGAGCTGCTGGATAGCGGCGACCACGTCGTGGCGATGGACGATCTGTATGGCGGCAGCTTCCGCTTGTTCGAGCGCGTGCGTCGACGCAGCGCAGGCCTGGACTTCAGCTTTGTCGACCTGACCGACCCCGCCGCCTTCGAGGCCGCGATCGGCCCGAAGACCAAGATGGTGTGGATCGAGACGCCGACCAATCCGATGCTGAAGCTGGTCGACATCGCCGCCATCGCGGCGATCGCCCATCGGCACCAACTGATCGTGGTGGTCGACAACACCTTCGCCTCGCCGATGCTGCAACGACCGCTGGAGCAAGGCGCCGACATCGTCGTGCACTCGGCGACCAAGTACCTCAACGGTCACTCGGACATGGTCGGTGGCATCGCCGTGGTCGGTGAAAACGCGGAACTGGCGGAGAAGGTGGCCTTCCTGCAGAACTCGGTGGGCGGCGTGCAGGGGCCGTTCGATAGCTTCCTGGCACTGCGTGGGTTGAAGACCTTGCCGCTGCGCATGCGTGCGCATTGCGAGAACGCGATGGCGCTGGCGCAGTGGTTGGAGACGCATCCTGCAATCGAGAAAGTGATCTACCCGGGCCTGGCGTCGCATCCGCAGCATGAGCTGGCGAAGCGGCAGATGCAGGGGTTTGGCGGGATCGTTTCGATCGTGGTGAAGGGTGGGTTCGAGGCGGCCAAGCGGCTGTGCGAGCGGACCGAGCTGTTTACCTTGGCTGAGTCGCTGGGTGGGGTTGAGAGTTTGGTGAACCATCCGGCGGTGATGACGCACGCTTCGATTCCGGTGGAGCGAAGGGCGCAGCTGGGGATTAGTGATGCGTTGGTGCGGTTGAGTGTGGGGGTTGAGGATTTGGGGGATTTGCGGGCGGATTTGGAAGATGGGCTGCGGTGAACCATCGGGACAGGGAGGAAGGGCGGTGAGCGAATCCCGAAGGCGCGGCGTCAAAGGGCTGGTTCTGTTGAACATCGCTGCTTGGGCGCAGCGGCAAAGCTGGCTGGGTGCGATATACCGCAACTTTCCGCTGGGCTGGCGCCTGGGTGCGATGGGAATGCTCTCGGCGCGTGCCAATTCCGGTGTTCGCTTCGTGCGTACGCCCGCTTGGAAGTGCTCCGCCTCGACATTCCTGGAACAGACCAGCTCAGATACCATCGGCGGGAAATCCATTCCCCGGACCGGAAGCCGGCCCTGCGTCAATATCGTGGGTTACATACGTGGCCAATTCGGATTGGGTGAGAGCGCGCGACTTTATGCCATGGCTTTGATCGAGGCTGGGGTCGAAGTGCGTCTTTACGATATTGATCTTGAGCTTCCTCATGGATGGAATGATCACAGCCTAGATGCTTGGATCGGCGAGGATCTTCCTCACCCGATAAGCATTATTTTCGTCAATCCGGATTTCCTGGAGCCGGCACTCGCGAAAATAGGCCGGGACCGCCTCGATGGCAAATATCTGATTGCATGCTGGTTCTGGGAATTGGACCGAATTCCGGATGCCTGGCTGCCTGCCATCGCCCAGGTGGACGAGATAATGGTTGCCACCAAATTTGTGCAGGCGGCTTTCCAGAAGGTCACCAACAAACCGGTAGTCCATGTACCGCAACCTCTGAGCCTGCAGCCGGGGAGCAAGTTGCAGCGTGCGGATTTCTCGTTGGAAGAAGGAAAGTTCATTTTTCTGGTCACATTCGACTTTCACTCCTGGGTTGCTCGCAAGAACCCTTACGCGGCAATCGAGGCTTTTACTCAAGCGTTTGGGAGCGAGCGAGATGACGTCAGGCTGCTGATCAAGAGCAGCAATGGTTACCGGCATCCGGAGCATTTTCGCAAGCTGCTCAATGTAGCGGCCAGGGACGCGCGTATCGTCGTCCGGGATGATGTCATTGATAAGGCTCACGTAGTCGCGCTGCAGCGCTGCTGCGATGCTTATGTCTCGTTGCATCGTGCCGAGGGCTTCGGCCTGGGTCTGGCCGAGTGCATGGCCATGGGCAAGCCTGTCATTGGTACTGCGTGGTCAGGAAATATGGACTTTATGACCGAGCGCAACAGTTGTCTTGTGGGCTACCATTTGGTGCCGGTGACGGAAGGAGATTATCCGGGTGCCGAGAAAGCAGAATGGGCCAACGCCAACGTGTGCCAAGCAGCGGAGTTCATGCGTCGGCTCGTCGACGAACCCGGATTTGCGACGCGTCTAGGCGCTGCCGCCGCGGCGGACGTGGCGCGCACCAACTCGATAGCTTTGGCCGGAGATTTGCTCGGGTCACGTCTAAGCGAGTTGTCCCAAGTAATAGGGCGGATGGGACTTCCATCCAATAATGAAAGGATAGTGTCGTGAACGACATGTTGGTCGCCGCTTGGAAGTATCGGTTCTTCATCCTTTCCTCAATTAAGAACGACCTGCGGGTCCGCTTCATCCGCAGCAAACTGGGTGCAACCTGGATGGTCATCCATCCATTGATGCAGGTTCTGATCTTCGCGACGATTCTCTCGGAAGTGTTGTCGGCGAAGCTGCCGGGCGTGGACAACAAGTATGCGTACGCCCTGTATCTGATGGCTGGAACGCTGTGCTGGACGATGTTCGCCGAGACCCTGACAAAAAGTCTGACGCTGTTCATCGACAGCGGCAACCTCCTCAAGAAGATGGCGTTCCCACGTATTTGTCTTCCGTTGATCGCCGGCGGCACGATGCTTGTAAACAACGTTCTCTTGTTGCTGGCAATTTTTGCTGTTTTCGCAGTTATGGGGCACTACCCCTCTGCACAGGCGCTCTGGCTCCCGATCTTGATGTTGCTGACGCTGACATTCGCCATGTCCATCGGCTTGCTGCTTGGCGTGCTGAATGTTTTTATGCGCGACATCGGACAGGTCGTGCCGGTAATTCTTCAAGCCATGTTCTGGCTAACTCCCGTGGTCTATAACATCACCATCCTTCCGGAACACGTGCAACATTTATTTAAGTTGAATCCAATGTACCCACTAGTGACCAGCTATCAGAATGTACTGCTTTACAACAAGCCACCGCTGTGGAATGAGCTGGGTGTCATGTTCGTGACAACAGTGATCGTTGGCCTCATTGCGCTAGTCGTGTTCCGCCGCGCAAGCCCTGAAATGGTCGACGCGCTGTGAGCGGAGAACTTGAGGTCAAAGGTGTTGGCAAGGCGTATCGCAACTGGGGCAGCGAGTGGGCACGCGCCGCCTCCTGGTTCGGAGTCCCGGTTCGGCCGAAGGAAGAGCACTGGGTGCTGCGAGACGTCAGTTTCCGCATTGCACCCGGTGAGGCGATTGGTGTCATAGGTCAAAACGGTGCTGGCAAGAGCACATTACTGAAGTTGATCACCGGAACTGCGAGACCGACTGAGGGCAGCGTCACGCGGACCGGTCGAGTTGCCGCCATCCTTGAGCTGGGTATGGGATTCAATCCGGACTTGACCGGACGCCAGAATGCTTTCCATTCCGCTGGGCTGATGGGATACAGCCAAGATCAGATCGAAAGCGTTATGCCCGACATCGAGGCGTTCGCAGAAGTCGGCGAATACTTCGACGAGGCGGTGCGCACCTACTCAAGCGGCATGTCCGTGCGCGTCGCATTCGCCGTGGCCACCGCGTTCACTCCAGACTTGCTCATCGTTGATGAGGCCTTGTCTGTGGGGGACAGTTATTTTCAGCACAAGAGCTTCGACAGAATGCGGCGTTTCCGCGAGCATGGGACATCTATCATGCTCGTTTCTCACAGCCTGGCAGACGTCAAGAGCCTGTGTGATCGCGCCATCCTCCTAGACCAGGGACGTGTGCTCAAGGACGGCAGACCGGACGAGGTGGTGGACTACTACAACGCCCTGATAGCAAAAAAGGAGAACGAGTCCCTGTCGATCGACCAGCGTCGGGACAAGTCGGGTTGGACGGTCACACGCAGCGGCGATGGCCGTGCTCGTATAGAACGATTGCAGTTATTCGACGCAGACACCGGCACGGAAGTTGCCATGGCTGTCGTCGGTCAGCGTCTGCGGCTGGAACTGGACGCGGTTGCAGGGCAAAAGCTGCCAAGCCTCGTGTTGGGATTCATGCTGAGGGATAAGCAAGGTCACATCGTGTGGGGCAGCAACACTTGGCATGCTCAGCAAGTTCAAACCCACCTATCAGCGGGCGAGACTGTCCGGTTCAGCCTGGAGTTCGAGTGTCGTTTGGGGCCAGGCTCTTACTCGGTATCCCCAGCGCTGGTCAGTACGGAAACGCATTTGGTCGACAACTTCGAATGGGTCGACAACCTGCTGGTGTTTGACGTGATGAATGCGGACCAGCGTGTGTTTATCGGCTCCAATTGGCTTGACGCGAAGTTCTCGTCCGAGCGACTGGGGCATCACTCGTCGGATGAGAACGAAGTGCCATGATGCGGCTTGTTTCCTACGCGCAGAATTTCGAGGACATCATCCTTTGGCGTGCGCTTTCGCACGTCCAAGAGGGATTTTATGTGGATATCGGGGCCCAAAGCCCGGATATCGATTCGGTGAGCAGGTTGTTCTCTGAGCATCAGTGGAAGGGTGTGCACGTCGAGCCCACGCCAACTTACGCCGATCAACTACGTATCAAGCGTCCCCGAGACGTGGTTCTGCAATGTGCCATTAGCGCGAAACCTGGTGCGCTCAAGTTCTTTGAGGTCGAAGAAACCGGACTAAGTACCTCGGACGAGAATATTGCAGAAGTACATGCCAGCAATGGTTTTGCTGTGCGTCAGACTTCAGTGGCGGCAATTACCCTGGACTCGCTGTATGAGCATATCGGGACGGGCCCGATACATTGGCTCAAGATCGATGTGGAAGGGGCGGAGCTTCTTGTGCTGGAGGGGTGGGTATCTTCGCCGGCGCGTCCTTGGGTTGTAGTGGTGGAGAGCACCCGGCCGCTGACCACTGAGCAGACGCACGAGACGTGGGAGCCCCTACTTGTCGCTAAAGGCTACCGGTTCGAGTACTTCGACGGACTCAACCGATTTTATCTTTCCGATGAGCATCGCGATTTGGCGCCGGCGTTCTTGTGCGGCCCCAACGTATTTGATGGGTTTAGTTTGAGTTCCAGCTCCACGTTCTGCGCAGAGGTAAACATCGCCTATCACGAGCTCGAACTGGCAGCGAAAGCTCATGAACTGGAACTTCGGTCCGAACTCGAGGGGCAGCAGCGTCTGTTCGCCGATCAGATCGAAACGCTGAGCGCAGCCTCGGCGAATGAACTGGAGGTACTTCGCGCCCGTCACTCCGAGGAAATTGCAGTCAGGACGGCGCAGTTCGAACGGGAGCGTTCGCAGAACGAAGAATTGGTCGCGCAAGAGCGTTTCAAGAACTCTGAGTTGCTCGCGCAGGAGCGTTCCAAGATCACTGGGCTGGTCGCGAAAGTTGATGAGCTGAAGTCCCGGCTCGTCCAGCTGGGCGAGGAGAACAAGCTGATACGTCACACCTTGCAGAAACGCATCGAGCAGGCGCGACACAATGCTCAGCAAGAGCTGGAAGCCTCTTATAAGCGCAGCGATGAGTTGGCCCATGAGGCCCACCGTTGGTGGGTCAATGCAGAGGCGTTGCGGTCCCAATTACAGGAAATCCAGGCGAGCCATTCGTGGCGCCTTACCGCTCCCCTGCGCGCGTTTCGCCGACGAGCCGTGAATGTCGCCGCTAGGGGCAGTCGCGCCAGCCGGCGTTTGATCCGGCCCCTGCTCTTAGGTTCCATGAAGCAAGTATTGGACGCGCCTTTGCTGCGCTCCACCTTCAAGCCGATCATTGCGCGTTTTCCGGTGGTGAACAGCCACTTGGTGGCGCTCGCGTCGACCGAGGGGCTTCTCAGTGAAGGGGCAGTATCCAGCGGAATCATGGCCGGCCGCGAACGCGCATTGTCGCCAGTCCACCTCGATGTGCGCGCCCGCGCGGTGTTTGCCGATATAAACCAAGCTATGGACGGAGAGGCGCATTGAAAATCTTGATCGACCTGCAGGGTGCCCAGACTGAAAGTCGCTTCCGGGGAATCGGGCGATACTCGACGTCGCTGGCGCAGGCGATGGCTCGTAACGCTGGCGAGCATGAGGTTTGGGTAGCCGTGAACGGTACCTTGGGTGATGGAATCCAGGATATTCGCCAGGCACTTGACGGCTTGGTTCCCCCAGAGCGCGTGCTGACATTCGAGGCGCTACCGTGCATTGGATGGCCGGATCCCGCCAACGCGTGGCGCCGTGCCACTGCAGAACTCGCGCGAGAGGCCTTCATTACAGCTTTGCAACCGGACGTCGTCCATATATCAAGTTTGTTTGAAGGCTCGCAGGATTGCGCGGTGTCGTCTATCAGGAAACTTGGAAGCGGCCCATTGACCGCGGTGACGCTCTACGACCTGATTCCACTCTTCAACCAGGACACCTACCTGACGTCTGAATGGACGCGCAACTGGTATATGGACAAGGTCGCGTCGTTGCGGCGTGCCGATCTGTTGCTGTCAATTTCGGAACATGCGCGGAGCGAAGCGCTGGAAGCGCTGGGTTCTGATCCGGCGAAAGTAATCAACATGTCGTCGGCGATTTCCCCGCATTTTATCCCGCGTCCCATCGGTATTGTAGAGCGGGATTTGCTTGAGGAACGCTTCGGAATTGCCGGTCCGTTCGTGATGTACAGCGGGGCAATGGAACCCCGCAAGAACGCCGATCGCCTGCTGGAGGCTTTCGCGCTGCTCGAGCCTGACCTGAGAGAGTCGACGCAGTTGGTCATTGCCGGCAAGGTGGCCCCTCATGACATGGTCCGATTCTGTGCATTGGCGGATACGTTGGGGGTGAGGAGCCAGGTCAGATTCACCGGTTACATCACCGATGACGAGTTGATCTTGCTGTACAGCGCTACGGCTGCCTACGTGTTTCCGTCGTTGCATGAGGGGTTCGGGCTACCCGCGCTGGAGGCAATGGCCTGTGGAGCGCCGACGATCGGCTCAGCCACCACGAGCGTTCCGGAGGTCATCGGACGTCAGGATGCTTTGTTCGATCCGACTAATTCTGCGGAGATCGCGGCATCGATTAGGCGCGTTCTTACCGACTTCGATTTTGCTCATTCGCTTCGCGAACATGCGCCGAAGCAAGCCGGACGCTTTTCCTGGGACGCAACTGCAATAGCCGCGATAGCCGCATTTGAGCGCCTAGTAGGTGAGCGTGCCCGACCGCCAGAGTCATGGTCGGAAGCGCGTCGTCGCCTGGACGCAAGTTATGGTGATCTGATTCGGGCGATTGGCGCGCTTCCGGGCGGTGCGGGAAGCTTGGAGCACGATCGCGCTCTGGCGGCGACGGCTGTAGCTGCCAACTGGGGACGATTAGAGCACGTGTTCCGTTCAGGAGCGTTGCCCCTGCATATCCAGTGGCGAATCGAGGGGCCATTCGACAGCAGTTATAGCCTGGCTCTGGTGAATCGGGAGCTCGCCTTGGCCATGGAAGCTCGTGGGCACGAAGTGGTACTCCACTCGACCGAAGGACCCGGCGACTTTCCGGCGAATGCCGCGTTTCTGGAGGCCAATCCGCAGCTTTCGGCTTTCAACGCAAGAGCGGCCACCAATCAGGCGGAAGACGCGGACATCTGCAGCCGGTTGCTTTATCCGCCGCGGGTTGCAGATATGCGGGCGCGACAAAACTATCTGCATTTGTACGCGTGGGAGGAGACCCAACTGCCAGAGGAGTGGGTGGAAGACTTCAATGCGAGCCTCCAAGGAATCACCTGCCTGTCGAGTCACGTGCAAAAGGTGCTGACCGACAACGGGGTGGCGGTGCCGCTGGCCCATGGTGGGTGCGGCGTCGACCATTGGCAGCGCGTGGAGGTTGATGCCAGCTATGTCATAGAGGCAAGGCGGTATCGATTCCTGCATGTGTCGTCGTGCTTCCCTCGCAAGGGGGCCGACGTGATGCTTAAGTCGTACGGCGCTGCGTTCACAAGCCGCGATGACGTGACTTTAGTCATCAAGACATTCGCGAACCCTCATAACGAAGTTCGTAGGTGGTTGGAGGAGGCGCGACAAAATCGCGCGGATTATCCGCATGTGTTGATCATCGAAGAGGATTTGAGCGATGGTCAACTCAGAGCTTTGTACTCGCAGTGCCATGCACTGGTTGCGCCCAGCCGTGCGGAGGGCTTCGGGCTTCCGCTCGCAGAAGCAATGTTGTCTGGTCTGCAGGTGATCACCACGGGCTGGAGCGGCCAACTGGATTTTTGCAACGAGCGGACGGCCTGGCTAGTTGATTTCGACTTCGCGCGGGCGCAATCACATTTCGCATTGCCACTTTCTGCCTGGGCTGAGCCTTCGGTTGAGTCCTTGACCAAGATCATGCGCGAGGTTCACGCCGCACCACCAGCCATCTGTCAGGCCAAGTTGGCCGCGGGTGTCGCTCTGCTGTTGAGCAAATTCCGCTGGTCGGATATCGCCGAAGTCGTTGAGCGGGCTGCGCACCAATTCGCTACGGCTCCCGTGCCCTATGCGCCCTTGGTGGGATGGGTTACCAGCTGGAACACCCGATGCGGCGTGGCAACCTATTCCAGCAATCTGGTGGCCGGTTGGCGCTCGTCCGTCAGCGTTCTGGCGGCGGAAGCGGAAGATCGTACTTTTGCCGACGAAGGCGGCGTCTACCGGTGCTGGAAACAGGGCGACGGCCATTCGCTTGAAGCGCTTTCAAGACAAATTGAAGCCAGCAAACTGGAAGCATTGGTCATCCAGTTCCAGTATTCATTCTTTGATTTCGATGCACTTGACGCGTTCATTCGGCAGCAACACTCAGCGGGACGGACGCTGGTAATCATGATGCACGCCACCATGGACTCGCCGCTCACGCCGCGGAAGCGGCTGGCGCAGCTTGCCGGCGCCTTGCAGATATGTGATCGGGTGCTGGTCCACGCGATCCCCGACCTCAATCGCCTCAAGCGAATCGGCGTGGTGGACAATGTCGCGTTGTTTCCGCATGGAATCATGGATACGCCCGAGGCGACTTCCCGGTCGCTGGGTGGCGGCTGGACAGTGGCGTCCTACGGGTTTTTCCTGCCGCACAAGGGGCTACCCGAGTTGATAGGCGCCATCGCACATATGAGAAAGCTTGGTGTGGATGTGCGTCTAAAAATGCTGAACGCTGAGTATCCAGTTCCAGAATCGCGTGCACAGATCGCGCAAGCGCGAGCGCTGATCGCACAGCTGGGTCTCCAAGACCATGTGACGCTGGTGACGGAGTTCCTGCGCGATGAGGAGAGCATGGCCGCTCTGGCCGATGCCGACGTGGTTGTCTTTCCATACCAGGGCACTGGCGAGTCGGCCAGTGGAGCGGTTCGTTACGGTTTGGCTACCGGCCGGCCGGTAGCCGTGACCCCGTTGCCGATCTTCGACGACGTCATGGAGTTGGTTCATCGGCTCCCGGGCACCAACGAAGAGCAGTTGGCACTGGGTCTCACCGAGCTGTTGCGCGGAATCGAATCGGGTTCGCCACAGCTGGCGAACATTTCGGCGGCTGCGCGCCGGTGGCGTCGGACGCATCGGTATCCCGCACTGGCGTCCCGTTTGCAGAATTTGATGTCGCAACTGCACAGCTTGCGCTCTCTCCAAGACTGACACTCACCATTTTTCGTTCAATTCAGAAGAAAGAACAATCTATGAAGAAGGCCATCATCACCGGTATCACAGGGCAGGACGGAGCCTATTTGGCGGAGCTGCTGCTTTTGAAGGGCTACGAGGTGCACGGGACATATCGTCGAACCAGTTCTGTCAATTTCTGGCGTCTGGATGAGGTCGGGGTGACCAAGCATCCGAACCTGCACCTGGTGGAGTACGACCTAACGGACCTTGGGGCCACGATCGCCATGGTGCAGAAGATTCGTCCCAACGAGATCTACAATCTTGCCGCGCAGAGCTTTGTTGGCGTGAGCTTCGACCAGCCGACCACTACCGTTCAGATCACGGGTGTAGGTGCACTAAATTTGCTTGAAGCGATACGTTTGGTGGACACCACGATTCGCTTCTATCAGGCTTCTACGTCAGAGATGTTCGGAAAGGTCCAGGCCGTGCCCCAGCGCGAGGACACGCCATTTTATCCGCGCAGTCCCTACGGGGTGGCCAAGCTATACGCACACTGGATTACGGTCAACTACCGTGAGAGTTACGGCATTTTCGGAGCTAGCGGTATTCTCTTCAATCACGAAAGTCCACTGCGCGGTCGTGAGTTCGTTACCCGCAAGATCACCGACTCGGTTGCCAAGATCAAACTGGGTACGCTGGATTGCCTGGAACTCGGCAACCTCGACGCGAAGCGCGATTGGGGTTTCGCCAAGGAATACGTGGAGGGCATGTGGCGCATGTTGCAGATCGATGAGGCAGACACGTTCGTACTGGCCACCAATCGAACCGAGACTGTTCGCGATTTCGTGCAGATGGCTTTCAAGGGCGCCGATATCTCTGTGGAATTCCAGGGGAGCGGTGCCGACGAGATCGGGATAGACAGCGCGACCGGAAAGACCGTCATGCGCATAAATTCGAAGTTTCATCGGCCGGCAGAGGTTGACCTGCTCGTTGGCGATCCGAGAAAGGCGCGTGAGAGATTGGGCTGGGAACCGCGCACTTCGCTCGAACAGCTTTGCCAGATGATGGTCGAGGCCGATCTTCGCAGGAATGAACGTGGCTACTCTTTCTGAGGGCACCGGTGTGCGAGTCCTGGTCTCGGGAGCGTCGGGCTTTACCGGCCGATATGTTGTCCCCGCTCTGGAAGAACTAGGGCAACATGTCGTGTTGCTAGAGGGAGCGGACGGGGTTGGTGTCGACCTGCTCGACCGCGCTGCAGTCGAGACGGCGGTGCGAGCGGCACTGCCGGATGTAGTTATCCACCTGGCAGCGATTGCGTTCGTCGCCCATGGCAACGTGGACGAAATGTATCGCGTTAACATCGTAGGCACCAGAAATCTGCTCGCGGCTCTGGCGGCTTTGGACTCTAGGCCCCGACAAGTGGTGCTGGCGAGTAGTGCGAATGTTTATGGCAATGCGGGGGGGCGTCTCGACGAGAGTACGCCACCGCAGCCGGTGAATGATTATGCGGTGAGCAAGTTGGCCATGGAGCTTATGGCTCACCAGTTCCTCGACCAGCTGCCGTTGACCATCGTACGGCCGTTCAATTACACAGGGGTAGGGCAGTCCATTAAGTTCCTCATTCCCAAGATTGTCGATCACTTCCGGCGGGGCGCCAGCCAGCTCGAACTGGGCAACTTGCAGGTATCGCGGGACTTCAACGATGTTCGTAATGTCGCCAGAACGTATGCTCGTCTCA
>DASWQJ010000166.1:0-1928 GCA_036403795.1 Stenotrophomonas sp. | reverse complement strand
CAGGCAGCCAACGCGCGTCCAAGTGATAGGCGATGACCGACAACACCGCGATCGCCCGCAGGCCATCGATGTGCGCGAAATAGCCGTTTGCCGGCGCAGGCGCTCGCATGTGTTTCCCCAGTGGAACGGGCGCGTCCTCCGCGCGCCCCCGGTGCCGCCGCAGCGGCGATGCCTTACCAGACCAGGTCGTCAGGCACCTGGTACAAGGGATCGGCGTAGGGATCGGCCTCGGCCGGCGCATCGGGATCGACCTTCAACGCGACCGAAGGCGCGAATACCGCTTCGGCCTCGGCCAGCAGCGCTGCGGTGACCAACACATAACGACCATTGAGCTGCAGCACGCCCAGCTCGCCGGCGTTGAGCAACTTCAGCTGCTCGGCGCTCACGTAGATGCGCTTGATCTTGCCGCCATACGGAAAGTGCCGGGCGATGTCCGCGTCGGGCAGGTTCAGCGCCTTGTCCTTCAGCAGCTCCTCGAGCTTTGTCTTGGCCTCGCGGCGCAGGCGCGCTTCTTCCTGCTTCAGCCGCTCGGCCTCGATGCGTTCGTCTTTCTCACGTTGCGCACGGATCGCGTAGGCCTTGGCCAGGTCGATGTCCTCGCGCGAACGCGGCTTGGCCGGCCCACGACCCGGCCGACCCTGCGGCGAACCGGCAGGACGCCCGGCACCGGTCGACGGCTTGTCCGCCGATGGCCGTCCGCCGGGCCCGCGCGACGGTGCATGGCCGGGCTGAGCAGGCTGCCCCTGCCGCGGGCCACGGCTTGGCTGCGGCCCATTGCCGTGTTGGCCATCTCCACGTTGCTGGGGGCCCCGGTTCTGCTGGGGACCCCGGCCTTGCGGGCGGCTGTCGTTCTTGCGCTCTGGTTTGGGCGCGGGCTTGAAGCCCAGGCCCATCAGCTGGTCGCGGAGGGTATCGCTCATGGCCATATCGACGAGTTGCTGGAATGCGTTGGGAACAATCAGTAATGCGGCGGCGGCGGTTCGTCCGCCGGGTCCGCATACAACGTGCTGCGCACCTTACCCAGGTCCTCGAGCAGGTGGCGGATCAGTTCGGCATTGCGCGCGCCGGTCAGGCGCGCGTCGGCCAGCGCCTCGCTGAGTTCGGCCAGCGCCTGTTCCTGGAAGGACAGGCGCATTTCCAGCTCGACCAGGCGCGCGTCCAGCGCCGGGTCAAGCTCGGGAGACGACTCATGCATGGGGTGCGTATCCCTCGACCGAACGACCTCGTCCGATCGCGTAGTAGGCCAGGCCGGCCGCTTCGATATCCGCCGGCTCGTATAGGTTGCGTCCGTCGAACACCACCGCGTCCTTCAGCGACTGCTTGATGCGGTTGAAGTCCGGGCTGCGGAATTGCTTCCATTCGGTGACGACCACCAACGCATCGGCACCGTCCAGCGCATCGAATGCCGACTCGCAGAACACCAGGTCCTCGCGCTCGCCAAAGATTCGCTGGGCCTCGTGGGTGGCTTCCGGATCGAACACGCGCACCTTCGCGCCCGCTTCCCACAACTGCGCCAGCAGGCGACGGCTGGAGGCCTCGCGCATGTCGTCGGTATTGGGCTTGAAGGCCAGGCCCCACACCGCGAAGGTCTTGCCCGCCACGTGTTGGCCCGGCGCGCGATCGTAATGCCGCTGGACCAGCTCGAACAGGTGTCCCTTCTGGGCATCGTTGACCGATTCGACCGCATTGAGCAGTCGCGGCTCGTGGCCGTACTGCTGCGCGGTGCGGGCCAACGCCTGCACGTCCTTCGGGAAGCAGGAGCCGCCATAGCCGGCGCCGGGATAGATGAAGTGCCAACCGATGCGCGGGTCCGAACCGATGCCCTTGCGGACCTGTTCGACATCGGCACCGACTTTCTCGGCAATGTTGGCGATCTCGTTCATGAAACTGATCTTGGTCGCCAGCATCGCGTTGGCCGCGTACTTGGT
>DASWQJ010000165.1:0-11928 GCA_036403795.1 Stenotrophomonas sp. | reverse complement strand
CGAGTTTTCCACCAGCAAGATCCGCTGGGGGAGCGGCTGGCCGTCGTCGAGGCGGGTGACGGGAGGCGTGGCGAGCATGGAAGCGGCGAGAGCTCGGGAAGGTCGCCAGGGGTAACGGCGGCTACCGGGGAAACTTGAGCTGGTTCACGAAATTCACGCACCGCTGGCCGCGGCGATGGGTCCCGCGCCGGGTCCCGGCGCCGGGTCCGTGCGCCAAGCCCGCCTCACCACAGCGCATCACGCAGGCGGTAGGCGCTCATCGCCGCCACCAGCAAGGGGGTGCGCAACAGGCGGCCACCGGGGAAGGGGCGGTGCGGGATCCGTGCAAAGGCGTCCAGCCGTGCAGATTGGCCGGTGATCGCCTCGGCGATCAACTGGCCCGCCAGGCCGCTGGCCGCTACCCCATGGCCGGAAAACCCCTGCGCGAAATACACGTTCGGCGTCAGCCGGCCCCAGTGCGGCGCGCGGTTGCGGGTGATGTCGACATACCCACCCCACAGATATTCGAAGCCCACGCCACGCAACTGCGGGAACACCCGTTCCATGCGCCGCTGCATCAATGAGCGCAAGCCGGGCGGCGGCGTGGCCGAGTAGCTCGCACGGCCGCCGAACAGCAATCGGTGGTCGCGGCTGAGCCGGAAGTAGTCCAGCGCCCAGTTGGTGTCGGCCACGGCCATGTCGTTGCCGATGAGTTCGTGCGCCAGGGTCGGTCCCAAGACGGGCGTGGCCCCGATATACGTGCCCACGGGCATGATGCGCGACTCCAGTTCCGGGGCGATCCCCTGCAGCCAGGCATTGCCGGCGACCACGGCGAAGTCCGCCTCCAGCCGCCCTTGGGCGGTATGCAGGACCGGTCGCGTGCCCCGCTGCAGACGCAGCACCGGCGAATTTTCGTGAACGATCACGCCTGCCTGGCGAGCGGCACGTGCAAGGCCCAGCGCGTAGGCCAGCGGATGCAGGTGGCCGCTGGCAGCGTCGTACATCGCGCCGCGGTACAGCTCGCTACCGAGCTCCTCGCGCAGGCGTGCGCGGTCCCACCACTGCAATGGATAGTCGTAGCGCTGCGCCATCTCGACGATGCCCTCGCGCAGGGCTCGCTCCTGGCGGGCCTTGAGGGGCACGTGGGCGTGCCCATCGCGCCAGTCGCAGGCGATGGCGTGGCGAGCGATGCGTTCGCGCAGGCGCGCCATGCCCTCGCGGGAGAGGTCGAACAGCAGGCGGGCGTCGCGGTCGCCCACCAGTCGCTCCAGCGTGGACTGCTCGCAGCCGTAGCCCACCAGGGCTTGCCCGCCATTGCGGCCGGAGGCACCCCAACCGATCCGCTGCGCTTCCAGCACTGTGACCCGATGACCGGCCTCGCTCAGCGCCAGCGCAGCGCTGAGCCCGGTGTAGCCGGCCCCCAGGATCGCCACGTCGCAGCGCTGCTCGCCGCGCAAAGGCGCCTGCGCCGTCGGCAAGGGTTCGCTGGCGGCGTACCAGCTGGGCGGATGGCCGGGGGCGTCCGCGCCGTCCATCACACGGTCCGCAGGTACCGCGCGTAGTCCAGGTCGGGTACCTGGGCGTTGAAGTCGATCATCTCGCGTCGCTTTTGCTGGCCGAACACATGGCGGAAGCGCGTGCCGAAGTGGCGCGCCACGAACGGGTCATCCAGGAAATGTGCGATCGACTGCTGCCAGGAGGGGGTGCGGGCTTCCAGCTGCGCATAGGCATTGCCTTCGGTGCGCGGGCCGGGCATCAGCGCCTGCTCCAGGCCGTCCAGCATGCCGGCCAGCACCGCGGCGGCCACCAGGTAGGGATTGGCATCGGCACCGGCGATGCGATGCTCGATACGCGTGTTGCGTGCATCGCTGTGCGGAATGCGCAGCGCCACGGTCCGGTTGTTGTAGCCCCAGCTCTCGTTGAGCGGCACGAAGGCATTGGGCACGAAGCGGCGGTAGCTGTTGGCATGCGGCGCGAACAACAACAGGCTGGAGACCGCGGCGCGCTGCAGGCCGCCGATGGCATGCAACAGTGGCTGCACGGGTGCTTCGGGCGTGCCCGCGAAGACGTTGCCGCCCTGCGTATCGAGCAGGCTCACGTGCAGGTGCAGACCGCTGCCCGCCTGGCCCGCGAATGGCTTGGCCATGAAACTGGCCAGTCGGCCCTGCTGCTGCGCGATGGCCTTGATGGTGCGCTTGAGGAACAGCGCATCGTCGCAAGCGGCCACCGCGTCGGCGCGATGGCGCAGGTTGATTTCGTATTGGCCGGGCGCGTACTCGGCCACCGCGGTGTCGGCCGGAATGCCCTGTGCGCGACACGCCGCTGACACGGCATCGATGAACGTGCGCTGCTCGTCCAGGTCCTGCAGGTAGTAGACCTGGGTGCTGTCGCTGCGCTGGCCGCTGAGTGGATCGCGTGCAGTCTGTGGCCGGCCGCGCGCATCGGGTACCGCGTCGAACAGATAGAACTCCAACTCCACGGCTACCACGGGGGTCAGCCCCAATGCGGCAAAACGTGCCAGCACGCGCTGCAGCACCGTGCGCGGTGCCACCTCGAACAGTCCGCCGGCACCGTCCTCCATCGCCAGCAGCAACTGCGCCATGGGACGCGGCGCCCAGGGCACCGGCCGCAACGAACCGGGCACGGGCCGGCAGATACGGTCTTCATCGCCGATGTCGTAGCCCAGGCCGGTCTCCTCGACCGTGTTGCCGGTGATGTCGGTGGCGATCAGCGACATCGGCAGGCACACGCCGTCGGCATAGACCTTTTCCAGTGCGTCGCGGGTGATGCGTTTGCCGCGCAGCAGCCCGTTGGTGTCGGGCAGCAGCAGATCGATCTGCTCGCAGCCCTCGATGCGGGCCAACGTGCGGGCATCCTCGTCGGGCAGGACAGCGGCGGATTCGGCGGCCATGTTCAATGCCCTGGGGGGTCGCGGCGAGCTTAGCAGAGCGGGGCCGGTGTCAAGAATACTCAACAGGCGGCCGCGGCCGGTGCTGCTGTAGCGCCGCTGTCACGCCGCAAGACCCCCGGCATTGTTGTAAAAATCAAACGCCCGGGGTAAGTTGCCGGCAAGCCAGAACGAGCAATCCGCATGGCCTTCCCGCCGCTGGTCGGCTTGCCAAGCGACCGCAAGATCATCGGTCCGCACCCGTTCCTCGCCGTCGGCGAGAAGTATGTGCGCGCGCTGGTCGACGGTGCCCAGGCGACCCCCGTGCTGTTGCCCTCGCTGCAACCGCCGTTGCCGGCGGCGGCCTGGCTCGATCGCCTCGACGGCCTGGTCCTGACCGGCTCCACCAGCAACATAGAGCCCCAGCATTACGCGGGCGGCGCCACGTGGCCAGGCAATCTCCACGACGCGGCGCGCGATGGCACGACCTTGCCGCTGATTCCCGAAGCATTGCGGCGCGGCATGCCGGTGCTGGCCATCTGCCGTGGCCTGCAAGAAGTCAACGTCGCACTGGGCGGCACGTTGCATCCCAAGGTGCATGAGGTCGAAGGACTCATCGACCATCGCGAAGACGTCGAGGCAGCGCTGGAAGTGCAGTACGGCCCGGCGCATCCCGTGTCGCTCAGTGCGGGCGGACGACTGGCCGCGATCGCCGGTCGCGACGAGGTGCGCGTCAATTCGTTGCACGGGCAGGGCATCGCGCAACTGGGCGAGGGCCTGGTCGTCGAAGCGCTCTCGCCCGACGGCCTGATCGAGGCATTCCGCGGCGCGGGCGAGAATTTCCTGCTGGCAGTGCAATGGCACCCGGAATGGCGGGTGCGTGAAAACCCCTTCTACCTGGGCATTTTCCAGGCCTTTGGTGACGCCTGCCGCGCGTACGCGGCCTCTCGACCGACCTGTTCCCCATGAGCCCGCCATCGCGAAAACGCAACGCCAAAATCGTCGAACAAGCTGACAGTTCATTGCGCCACTGGTTGCGCGAGCGCCACATCACCGAGGTCGAGTGTCTGGTGCCGGACATCACCGGCAATGCACGCGGCAAGATCATTCCGGCCGACAAGTTCTCGCACGATTACGGCACGCGATTGCCCGAGGGCATCTTCGCCACCACGGTCACCGGCGACTACCCGGACGACTACTACGAACTGACCTCGCCCTCGGACTCGGACATGCATCTGCGGCCGGATCCGGACACCGTGCGCGTGGTGCCGTGGGCTACCGATCCGACCGCGCAGGTGATCCACGATTGCTTCACCAAAGACGGCAAGCCGCACGAACTGGCGCCGCGCAACGTGCTGCGCAGTGTGCTCGAGGCCTATGCCAAGCTCGACCTGCATCCGGTGGTCGCCCCGGAGCTGGAGTTCTTCCTGGTGCAGAAGAACACTGATCCTGACTTTCCCCTGCTGCCGCCGGCCGGCCGTTCGGGGCGCGCCGAGACCGCCCGGCAGTCCTACTCGATCGATGCGGTCAACGAGTTCGATCCGATCCTGGACCTGATGTACGACTACTGCGATGCGATGGAGCTGGACGTCGATACGCTGATCCATGAATCAGGCGCCGCGCAGTTGGAAGTCAATTTCACCCACAGCGATGCGATGTCGCGCGCCGACCAGGTCTTCCTGTTCAAGCGCACCATGCGCGAGGCGGCGCTGCGTCACGGGATATACGCCACGTTCCTGGCCAAGCCCATGGAAACCGAGCCGGGCAGTGCGATGCATATCCACCAAAGCCTGCTCGATGGCAAGGGCCGCAATGTGTTCAGCGGGCGCCGCGCCGACGGCTTCAGCCGCACGTTCTCGCATTACCTGGGCGGCCTGCAGAAGTACGTGCCGATGGCGATGGCGTTCTTTGCACCCAACGTCAATTCCTATCGTCGGTTGATGTTCGGCGAGGTCTCGCCCAGCAATGTGCTGTGGGGTTTCGACAACCGCACCGTCGGCCTGCGGGTGCCGCTGGATACGCCGGAAAACATGCGCGTGGAAAGCCGCTTTGCCGGCTCCGATGCCAATCCCTACCTGGCGATGGCCGCCACCCTGGCCTGCGGGTTGCTCGGCATCCAGGAGAAACTGAAGCCCACGCCGGCCTTCAACGGCAGCGGCAAGGAATCGGGCTACGACCTGCCGCGCTCGCTGGGTGAGGCGCTGGACGGGCTGGAACGCTGCGAGCCTTTGCAGCGGATGCTGGGAGCGCGTTTCGTGCGGGCCTACATCTCGGTCAAGCGCAAGGAATACGAGACCTTCTTCCGGGTGATCAGTTCGTGGGAGCGCGAGTTCCTGCTGCTCAACGTATAGGCGCTCGGCATGCCTGCCGCGCCCGCCGTCAAGACACGCACTCCCGGAGCACCGCCATGGACCGCGAACAGATCCGACACCTGCAGCAGCTCGACGCCGCGCATCACCTGCATCCGTTCAATGACAATGCCGCACTGGCGGCGCAGGGCACGCGCATCCTTACCCGCGGCGAAGGCTGCTATGTGTGGGACGCCGACGGCAACAAGCTGCTCGACGCCTTCGCCGGGTTGTGGTGCGTCAACATCGGCTACGGGCGCGCGGAACTGGGCGATGCGGCTGCCACGCAAATGCGGCAATTGGCTTACTACAACAGCTTTTTCCAATGCACCACCGAGCCTACGATCCGCCTGGCGGCCGAGCTGGCCGAACTTGCGCCGGGCGATCTCAACCACGCCTTCTTTACCAATTCCGGTTCCGAAGCCAACGACACCATCGTGCGCCTGGTGCGGCATTTCTGGGCGGTGCAGGACCAGCCGCGCAAGAACATCTTCATCGGCCGCCACGATGGCTACCACGGCACCACGATGGCCGGTGCCAGCCTGGGCGGCATGAAGGGCATGCATCGGCAAGGCGGCCTGCCGATCCCGGACATCCACCACATCGATCCGCCCTACGGGTTCGGGGATGGCGGCGACCTGGACCCGGACGAATACGGCCTGCTTGCCGCGCGCCGGCTGGAAGCCAAGATCCTCGAGCTCGGCCCTGAGCGCGTGGCCGCTTTCATTGGCGAGCCGATCATGGGCGCGATCGGGGTGTACATCCCGCCCATGAGTTACTGGCCAGAGATCGAGCGCATCTGTCGACGCTACGACGTGTTGCTGGTGGCCGACGAGGTCATCTGCGGGTTTGGGCGCACCGGCGAATGGTTCGGCTCGCAATACTTTGGATTCCAGCCTGATGTGATGACCCTGGCCAAGGGCATCACCTCCGGTTATGTGCCCTTGGGTGCGGCGATGTTCAACGACCGCATCGCGAAGGTCCTGGCCGAACAGGGCGGCGAGCTGGCCCATGGCCATACCTATTCCGGGCACCCGGTCTGCGCGGCCGTGGCGCTGGAAAACCTGCGCATCCTGCGGCACGAGCGCGTGGTCGACCATGCCCGCCTGGACATCGCGCCCTACCTGGCGCAGCGTTGGGCCGAGCTGGGCGAGCACCGGCTCGTCGGCCAGGCCCGCATCGCCGGGCTGATGGGCGCGCTGGAGCTGGTGCCCGACAAGCGCCGACGTGAATACTTCCCGGAACGCGGCAAGGTCGGCGCGCTGTGCCGGGACGCCGCCTTGCGCCACGGCCTGATCCTGCGGGCCACCTATGATGCGATGCTGCTCTCGCCGCCGCTGGTGATCACCCGGCTGCAGGTCGACGAGCTGTTCGACAAGGCCTGGAAGGCCCTGGACGAATGCGCGGCGGCGCTGGGCAAATAGCCCGGCGCTGGGTACGCTGGGGCGGTCCGTCCGCTCGCGCCGGCACCCCACCGGCCTTCACCGGTTACCCCGGCCACCTGGGAGATCCCCCTCCATGAAACTGCGCATCCTCACCCTGAGCCTGGCCACCGTGCTGCTGGCCGCCTGCGGCAAGAACGACGGCGACGCCGGCTCGTCCACTGCGGCCGCCGGCGGCACCGCGGACAAGGTGCTCAACGTCTACAACTACTCCGACTACATCGCCGAAGACACGATCCCCAAGTTCGAGAAGGCGACCGGCATCAAGGTCACCTACGACGTGTTCGACAGCGACGAGATGGTCGAGACCAAATTGCTGGCCGGCGGCAGCGGCTACGACGTGGTCGTGCCCACGCTCAACTTCTTCGGTCGCCAGATCCAGGCCGGCGTTTTCCTGCCGCTGGACAAGAGCAAGATTCCGAACCTGGCCAACCTGGACCCGGAGGTGATGAAGCGCATCGCCCAGCAGGATCCGGACAACAAGTACGGCGTGCCGTACATGATCGGCACCACGGGCATCGGCTACAACGTCGACAAGATCAAGGAGATCTTCGGCAGCACCGACATCGCCAACAGCTGGGACCTGGTGTTCAAGCCCGAAAACATCTCCAAGCTCAAGGATTGCGGGGTGACGATCCTGGACACGCCGTCGGACATGATCCCGATCGCGCTGAACTACCTGGGCCTGGATCCACACACCCACGATCCGGCGCAGATCCAGCAGGCCGCCGACCTGATCAAGAAGATCCGCCCGTACGTGCAAAACTTCCACTCCAGCCAGTACGTGACTTCCCTGGCCAATGCCAGCACCTGCCTGGCGGTGGGTTGGTCCGGCGACATCATCCAGGCGCGCGATCGCGCCGCCGAGGCCGGCAACAACGTCCACGTGGCGTATTCGATTCCCAAGGAAGGCGCGCCGCAGTGGTTCGACATGCTGGCCATTCCCAAGGACGCCCAGCACACTGAAAGTGCCTACTCGTTCATCAACTTCCTGCTGCAACCGGAAGTCGCCGCGGCCAACACCAACTTCATCCACTACGGCAATCCGGTGCCCAAGGCCACCCCGTTGGTCTCCGAAGAAATCCGCAACGACCCGACGATCTATCCGCCGGCCGAGGTCGCCGCCAAGATGTTCACGTATTCGATCAACCCGCCGGAAGTGGACAAGCTCTATACCCGGTTGTGGACCGAGATCAAGACCGGCCGTTGAGCCGGAATGCCGGGCGCCGACCCTGCGCAAGCGGGGCGGTGGCAAGGGGGCCCGTCGCCGGGCCCCGCGTGGTCGGGAAGGACCACGGTTTTCGTTATCCGATGTGTGGCACCGACTTTAGCGGTACCGATTGTCTGGGGGAGGGCAACACCGGGTGCCGCCATCGCGGCATCCGCCAACGGCCGTTCTAGCGGGCGGCAACGGAGACGACAATGAGATGGCAGGGGATCGGTTGGGCGCTGGCGGCACTGGCCCTGGCGGGCTGTGGTCGGTCCGGCGAAAAGCAAAACGCCGAAGCTGCGGCGGAGGCGAAGCAACTCAATGTCTACAACTGGTCCGACTACATTGCCGAAGGCACCGTACCGGACTTCGAACGCACCACCGGCATCCGCGTCGCCTACGACGTGTTCGACAGCAACGAGCTGCTCGAAGCCAAGCTGCTGGCCGGCGAGAGCGGCTACGACGTGGTGGTGCCTTCGCTGAGCTTCCTGGGGCGGCAGATCCAGGCCGGCGTGTTCCAGCCATTGGACAAGCGCAAGATTCCCAACCTGGCCAACCTCGATCCCAAGATGATGGCCCACATCGCCCGCCAGGATCCTGGCAACAAGTACGCCGTGCCGTATCTGTGGGGCACCACCGGCCTGGGCTACAACGTCGACAAGATCAAGGCCGCCTTCGGCACGACCGAGGGGGTCAACAGTTGGGACCTGGTGTTCAAGCCGGAGAACGTGGCCAAGCTCAAGGACTGCGGAGTGACCCTGCTCGACACCCCGTCGGAGATCATCCCCACGGTGCTGAACTACCTGGGGGAAGATCCCAACAGCACCGACCCGGCAGTGATCTCGCGTGCCACCAAGGTGCTGCACGCCATCCGGCCTTACGTGCGCAACTTTCACAGCTCGCAATACATCGATGGCCTGGCCAAGGGCACGACCTGCCTGGTGGTGGGATGGTCGGGCGACATCCTGCAGGCGCGCGACCGGGCCAACGAAGCCGGCAACGGTGTGCACGTGGCCTATTCGATCCCCAAGGAGGGCGCGCTGCAGTTCTTCGACATGCTGGCCGTGCCGCGCGACGCCAAGCACCCGGAGAACGCCTACGCGTTCATCAACTATCTGCTGCAGCCGGAGGTGGCGGCGGCCAACACCAACTTCGTGAGCTATCCCAATGCGGTGGTCACCGCGACACCCTTGGTAGACGCCGCGATCCGCGACGATCCCACCATCTACCCGCCGCCCGAGGTGGCGGCCAAGCTGTTCGTGCTGCAGATATTGCCGCCGGAAATCGATCGTCGGTATACCCGTTTGTGGACCCAACTCAAGAGCGGGCAGTGAGTTCCTTGCACGCGCCTGATGGCTGTTTTCACGTGGTGGCTTCCGGCACCTGCATAGGGTGTCGAACAGCGCGCAGCGATGCCGCATGACTGTGCCATCATGCGCGCCGCACGCGCCGGGCCCGGCCAAGCGTGGCCTTTTCTACTGTTGAGGATGTCATGCCATTGAACGAAGCCAAGCCCGAGCGTCCGTCGCCCTCCATCGGCAGCGGCTACCTGTCCATCCAGGACGTGCGCAAGGAATTCGATGGTTTCGTCGCCGTCGACGACGTCAACCTGGACATCCGACAGGGCGAGATTTTCGCTCTGCTGGGGGGGTCGGGCAGCGGCAAATCGACGCTGTTGCGCTGCCTGGCCGGTTTCGAGCGCCCGACCAAGGGCCGGATCGTTCTCGATGGTCAACCCATGAACGAGCTGCCGCCCTACGAGCGGCCGATCAACATGATGTTCCAGTCCTACGCGCTGTTTCCGCATATGACGGTAGAGCAGAACATCGCCTTCGGACTGAAGCAGGACGGTCTGTCGCGCGATGCCGTGCGCAGGCGCGTGGGCGAAATGCTGGAAATGGTGCAGCTCGGCAAGCTGGGCAAGCGCAAGCCGCACCAGTTGTCCGGCGGCCAGCAACAACGCGTGGCGCTCGCGCGTTCGCTGGCCAAGGGCCCGAAACTGTTGTTGCTCGATGAGCCGATGGGCGCGCTGGACAAGAAGCTGCGTTCCAAGATGCAACTGGAACTGGTCAACATTATCGAGACCACCGGGGTGACCTGCGTGATGGTGACCCACGACCAGGAGGAGGCGATGACGATGGCCACGCGCATCGCCCTGATGGACCAGGGCTGGATCCAGCAGGTCGGCACGCCCGATGAAATCTACGAGCAGCCGGCCAACCGTTTCGCCGCCGAGTTCATCGGCTCGGTCAACCTGGTCGATGCGGTGATCGACGAGGATGAGCCGGATTACGTCACCCTTCGCACGGGCGCCTTCCCGGACATCATCGATATCGGTCACGGCATCACCGGCTTCGAAGGCCAGCAAGTATCTTTTGCGGTGCGCCCGGAAAAACTGCAGATCGGCAAAGAGGCACCGACGCAGCCGCACAACAAGGCGCAGGGCATCATCGAGGACATCGCCTATTTCGGCAGCCACTCGGTGTACCACGTGCGCCTGCCGAGCGGTTTCAAGCTGATGGCCAATTTCACCAACCAGCAGCGCTGGGCCAGCGAACGGCTGACCTGGGGCGACGAGGTGTGGTTGAGCTGGGGCGAGAACGACGGCCTGGTGCTGACCTCATGAACCGCGCCGCCTTCAAGCGCTGGTTGCCGGGAACACGCTGGCTGGTGATCGCACCGCCCTATGCATGGCTGGTCGTGTTTTTCGCCATTCCGTTCCTGATCGTGCTGAAAATCTCGTTTTCGCGATTGGCCATCGCGATGCCGCCGTACACGCCGATCCTGGAGTACGTGGACAACGCCTTCCACCTCAAGCTCAACCTGGGTAATTACTTCAACCTGGTCACCGACAGCCAGTACATCGCCGCTTACCTGAGTTCGATCAAGATCGCGGCGATTTCGACGGTGCTGGCGCTGCTGATCGGCTATCCCATCGCCTATGTGATTGCGAAGATGCCGCCGGCCGCGCGCAACGTGGCGATGATGCTGGTGGTATTGCCTTCATGGACTTCGTTCCTGATCCGGGTCTACGCCTGGATCGGCATCCTGGACAGCAACGGTCTGCTCAATCGGCTGCTGATGGGCCTGGGCTTGATCGATGAGCCGCTGCGCATCCTCTATACGCCGTTGGCGGCCTACATCGGCATCGTCTACTGCTATCTGCCCTTCATGGTGCTGCCGCTGTACGCGAACCTGGTCAAGCTGGACAACCGGCTGCTGGAGGCGGCCTACGACCTGGGTGCGCGCCCGTGGAAGGCATTCCTGACGATCACCTTGCCGCTGTCGCGCAGCGGGATCGTCGCCGGTTGCATGCTGGTGATGATCCCGGCGGTGGGCGAGTTCGTGATTCCGGAGATGCTGGGCGGGCCCGACACCTTGATGATCGGCCGCGTGCTGTGGGGTGAGTTCTTCAGCAATCGCGACTGGCCGGCGGCATCGGCGGTGGCGATCGTGATGCTGGCGTTGTTGCTGGTGCCGATCCTGATCTTCAATCGCTACCAGCAGCGGGACCTGGAAGGGAGGCTGTCATGATCGGTAATCGCGGCGGCAAGGTGTTCAGCTGGAGCGTGCTGATGTTCGGCTTCGCGTTCCTTTACCTGCCGATCCTGTTGTTGATCGTGTATTCGTTCAATTCCTCGCGCCTGGCAACGGTATGGGCGGGATTCTCGACCAAGTGGTACGGCGAGCTGTTGCGCGACCGGCAGATGCTGGATGCGGCGTGGATCAGCCTTCGCGTGGCCTTCTGGACGGCCACCGCGTCGATGGTGATCGGCACGATGGCGGCCATGGTGATGACACGGCTGCGGCGCTTTCCCGGCAAGACGTTGTTCGGGGCGTTGATCACCGCGCCGTTGGTGATGCCGGAAGTGATCATCGGGTTGTCGATCCTGCTGATGCTGGTGTCGATGGGCGGCATCCTGGGCATTGCGCCCAAGGGGGTGATGGCGATCTGGGTGGCACACGTGACGTTCACGATTTCCTTCGTCACGGTGGTGGTGTCGTCGCGGTTGCAGGAGTTGGATCGGTCGCTGGAGGAGGCGGCGATGGATCTGGGGGCGA
>DASWQJ010000164.1:0-3315 GCA_036403795.1 Stenotrophomonas sp. | reverse complement strand
CGCGATCGGGGCCGCCCTGCTGGACATCGGTGGCTTGCGGTCCCTCGGCTCGACTATGGCCAATTCCTTGCAACGCCAACGCTAGCAGCCTGTCGGACTTAAGCTTTTGGTGCAACTTTCATGCGTCATCCGCGCCATTCTCAGCATAATGTATGCCTTTGCACGCAACCTGTGATCGAAAATTGCGCGAGAGGCCCCTTTTTGGCTAAGTCCGACAGGCTGCTAGAGAAAGCTTAGCCCAGATCGCGTATCTATATAAGGTATGTCATCGACTTAAACCGCGTCTACTTTGAGAACCGCAGCTTTTCCTCCTCAGGATCGAGGTGATCCTTGACCCACAGCCGATCGGCAACGGCGCAGGGATCGGCATTGACGTCGGCCTCGAAGGCGGCGACGCGGCGGATCAGGTCCTCAGCGGTGGCATGGCAGTGCTGGTAGGTGACGTCCTCGCGCAGCCAGCGCCACAGCGGCTCAACTGCCATCAGATCAGGGCTGTAGCTGGGCAGTGGCAGCAGATGGATGCCCAGGCTACCCGCGGCGGACCAGACCGCCTTGGCACGATGAGAGGGCGCGCCATCCCCGAGCACGATCAGCTTGCCGGTTGGGATCTCGACGCGCAACCGGCGCAGCACGTCGATAGTATTCCCGCCATCCGCCCGGTCATCGGGCCAGATCCGCACCTGGCCTTCATTGTAGAAGTACAGCCCATAGAACGAGACCTTGGCCTTCAGGCCGGGCGAGCTTGAGGCGACCTGCAAGCGCGTGCTGCGCTCGCCCCAGCCGTAGCCGAGGTCGACGTCCTGGTGGATGTGCGCCTCATCGAGGTAAACCACGTGATGGCGCTCATCGCGCGCACCATCCAACAGCGAGCCGATCTGGGCGACGAAGGCCTCGCGTTGTTCAGGATCAGGCCGCGGAGCGGACTGATGCCTTGCCAAGCGGTTAGCCGGCTCGGCGCGACCGAGCCGCTTGTGCGCCTTCTTCCATGACAGCTTGAGCCGGTGCAGTGCGCGGCGGATGGTCTCGCGGCAGCAGCGGCGGCCAAACTGCGCCTGCACGAAGCCAACCAAACGCCGCAGCGTCCAGCGTGGCTTTACCTCCGCTCCGGGGACCGGTGGACTGGCCGCCTGGCATTGGGCAGCACGGACCTGCTCGCCCCGCGCGGCGGCAATCTCTGGACAAAGGGGGGGCGGCCACCGGTGCGCTGGTACGTCAACGCCTCGGGGCCGTGTTCATTGTAGGCGTGCAGCCACTCCATCACGGTTTGCGCCCGTCGTCCCGTGCGTTCGGCAACCGCGGTGGCACAACCGCCTGCGGCAATCTCGTGCAGCGCCAGGAAGCGTTCGCGGCTGCGCGGATGGGCGGCACTCAGGGCCAGATGGCGCAGATCCGCAACCGTCTGGCCCCAGCGCTGATGGTCAACTCGTAGCACTGATCTGAAAAAGCCTGGTTCTGACGAAGATCGCCATATGGGAACGGCGGAATTCTTGGCCAAGAGGGGAAACCAACGGTTCCAAAGTGGACGCGGTTTAGTACCGACCCAGCCATGATCAGGAGAGATGCTTCATGACACGTACCATTGCGGCGCTTTTCGATACTGTTGAGGCAGCCGAGAAGGCGGGGCTGATCTCACGCAAGCCGGGCGTCCCGCGGCGTATCGCGGTCCTGCTCGATCAATCCGCCTTGCCCGAACTAAACCGCGTCCACTTTGGGACCGTTGGTTCCCCTCTTGGCTGGGAATTCTGCTGTTCCCATATGATGATCTGCATCGGAACAAGGCTTTTTCAGATCAGTGTTACGAGTTGACCATCAGCGCTGGGACCAGACGGTTGCGGATCTGCGCCATCTGGCCCTGAGTGCCGCCCATCCCCGCAGTCGCGAACGCTTCCTGGCGCTGCACGAGATTGCCCAAGGTAGTTGTGCCACGGCGGTTGGCGAACGCACGGGACGGCGGGCGCAAACCGTGATGGGGTGGCTGCATGCCTACAACCAACACGGCCCCGAAGCGCTGCGCTATCAGCGCACCGGTGGCCGCCCCCCCTTTGCCCAGACATCGCTGCCGCGCTTGGCGAGCAGGTTCGCGCCGCACAACGCCAAGCGGCCAGTTCGCCAGTCGCTGGGACGGATGTAAAGCCGCGCTGGACGCTGCAGCGTCTGGTTGGCTTCGTGCAGGCGCAGTTTGGCCGCCGCTGCTGTCGCGAAACCATCCGCCGGGCCCTGCATCGGCTCAAGCTGTCGTGGAAGAAAGCCCGCAAGCTGCTCGGCCGCGCCAACCCTGAGCAGCGGGAGGCTTTCATCGCCCAGATCGGCCCGCTGCTGGATGGGGCGCGCGATGAGCGTCACCACCTGGTCTATCTCGACGAGGCGCATATCCACCAGGATGTCGACCTTGGCTATGGCTGGGGCGAACGTGGCAAGCGCTTCCATCTCGCCTCATCCTCGCCCGGCCTGAAGGCCAAAGTCTCGTTCTATGGGTTGTATTTCTACAACGAGGGGCAGGTGCGGATCTGGCCCTATGAGCGGGCCAACGGCGGCAATACCATCGACGTGCTGCGCCGACTGCGCGCCGAGATCCCGACGGGGACGCTGATCGTGCTTTGGGATGGGGCGCCTTATCATCGTGCCAAGATGGTCTGGTTCGCCGCCGCGAGCCTGGATATCTATCTGCTGCCGCTGCCCAGCTACAGTCCTGACCTGATGGCGGTCGAGCCGCTGTGGCGATGGCTGCGTGAGGATGTCACCTATCATCACTGCCACGCCACCGCTTCGGATCTAATCCGCCGCGTCGCCGCCTTCGAGGCCAACGTCAATGCCGATCCCTGTGCCGTCGCCGATCGCCTGTGGGTCAAGGATCACCTCGATCCCGAGGAGGAGAAGCTACGGTTCTCAAAGTAGACGTGGTTTAGTTGCCGACGCGGGTGGTGGCCAGAACAGCCCGTAGCAGGGTTTCGGCGCTTTGCTGGCCGGGAAGTGCGCCGATCGTGGCGTCAAGCCGGCCGTCGAGCAGCAGCATTGCGAAGCCATGCACCAGCGACCACAAAGCGACTGCCTGGGCGGCGTGTTCCAGGGGCGCGCGCGACTGCTCCGGCGCGCGGGCCCGGGATGCGTCGTGCAAGGCCTGCCGGGCGGCATCGATGGCATGGCGCAGGGCCTGACGCGTGGCATCAAGCCGCTCGCTGCGAAACATCAGCGCGAACAGGCCGGAATGGGCACGGGCGAAGCCGACATAGGCCACGCCCATGGCGGTCATGCGGTCGCGCGGGTCGTCACCGGCGGCCTCCATCGCCGCGGCGACCTCGGTGCCGAAGCGGGAAA
>DASWQJ010000163.1:0-2729 GCA_036403795.1 Stenotrophomonas sp. | reverse complement strand
CCGCAGGCGATCCAGCGACCAAGCGCCGCCACCGGCGAACACCAGCGCAACCAGGCACGACAGCCACATCAGCGGATACTCGACGCCGCCCTGCATCCAGAACCAGCCGTGCGACACGTTGAGCACGACGGTCACGCCGATGAACAGCGCCGCCAATGCGGCACTTGCGCGCGTCCACGCGCCGAGCAGCACGGCCAGACCCGCCAGCACCTGGATCAGCGCCAGCAGCAGCGGCAAGGGCGGCCCCGCGGGCAGGCCGAACTGTTGCAATTCGCCGCCGAACCCGGCCAGACCGGGACCGCCGAACCAACCGAACAGCTTGCCCAATCCGTGCGGCAGCAAGAACCCGCCGGCGACCAGGCGCAGGATCAACAGCGCCAACGCCACGCCCGGCAGCGGCTTGTCCGAGACCATGCTCAGTGGCCGCCTTCCTGCGCGCCAAACATCGCCTTGGCGTACTGGATCCCGACGCCGTAGCCGCCGCCGTGCTGTTGAGCGATGCCGGTGGTCAGTGCATAGGTGTCGCCGCGTCCCCAGTCGCGCTGCAGCTCCAGCAAATACTGCAGACTGGTGATGGGTGCCGCGCCGGCCTGCACCATGCGCGTGATCGCGCGCTCGTGGGCCTCATCGCTGACGTCGCCACAGGCGTCAGTGATCACATACACCTCGAAGCCCTGTTCGAGCGCCGACAACACCGGCCCGACGATGCACACGCTGGTCCACAGGCCGGCGATCACCCACCGCCGATTGGCGATGCGATTGACCTCGCCGATCACGGCAGCGTCTTCCCAGGGGTTCATGCTGGTGCGGTCGAACACCGGCGCCTGCGGAAAGATTTCCTTCAACTCCGGAAACAACGGACCGGAGAACGACTTCTCCGCCACTGTCGTCAACAGGACCGGCACCTTGAAGCCTGCCGCGCCCTTGGCCACGAGCGCGACATGGTTGCGCAATGCAGCGATGTCGATCGAATGGGTGGCGAAGGCCATCTGCGACTGATGGTCGACGAGCATCAGCGCGTGGTTGTCGGGGGCGAGAAGACGTTTGCCGGGAACGGCGGTGGCCTGGGTCATGAAAGGTCCTTGCAGGAAATGAAGAGGGGGGCGATGGCCATCCAGCCCGGCAGCATCACAGGTGAAAAACACACGAAGTCGGTCGTACCTGGGCAGGTGCCCCGCAGACGGAACGCCATCGCACGGCTGACCGGCGATGGCACAGGGGAAGAGGATGGATTCGTGACTAGCCGGCGCGTCAGCCGTGCAACTTCAGCGCGGTCTGCGCCACCACCCGACCCTGGTAGCGGGCGCCGGTCAGCTCATTGGCGCTGGGCTGGCGCGAACCGTCGCCACCGGCAATCGTGCTGGCGCCATAGGGCGAGCCGCCGGTGATTTCGTCCAGCGTCATCTGCCCGGCGTGGCCGTAGTCCAGGCCCACGATCACCATGCCGAAGTGCAACAGATTGGTGATGATCGAGAACAGCGTGGTTTCCTGCCCGCCGTGCTGCGTAGCGCTGCTGGTGAACGCCGCGCCGACCTTGCCGTGCAGTGCGCCGCGCGCCCACAGGCCGCCGGCCTGGTCCAGGAAATTGGCCATTTGCGAAGACATGCGGCCAAAGCGCGTACCCGTGCCGACGATGATGGCGTCGTAGCCGGCCAGTTCGTCGATGCTGGCGATCGGCGCGGGCTGGTCGAGCTTGTAGTGCGCACTGCGCGCCACCGTCTCGGGCACCAGCTCTGGCACGCGCTTGATGTCGACGCTGGCCCCGGCCTCGCGCGCACCTTCGGCCACGGCCTGGGCCAGCGTTTCGATGTGGCCATAGGCCGAGTAGTAGAGAACGAGGATCTTTGCCATGCGGATATCTCCAGGATCGATCGGTGAGGGGGTCAACGGGCGGCGGCGCAAGCCACGTCCGCGCGCGATTGCGTGCGCGCATAACGCGCGGGCGTGCAGCCGGTGGCGCGGCGGAAGCGGCGCACGAAGTGGCTCTGGTCGAAGAACCCGAGGTCGTTGGCGATCTCGCTGACCTTGTGGCGGCCTTCCAGCAGCAGCACCTGCGCCTGTTCGATGCGGCGGTGGCGCAGATACTCCATGGGGCTGTAGCCCGTGGCGCGACGGAACACCCGTGCGAAGTGGAAACGGCTCATGCATGCCGCGGCGGCCAGTTGATGGACACCGACCGTCTCGCACAAATGGCGTTCGATGTACTCGATGGCGCGGGTCACGGCCGGTGGCGCGCTGGCAATGCTGTCTGGGGCACAAGCGGTGGCGCGGGCCATGGTGGGTGATGTCTGGACGGGGCTTACATGGTCCAAGGCCGCGCCCCGGGGCGACACCCCAGATAGTGAGGCTGCCCGGTCACTCTTTAGGGTGAGTGTGTCGTCGGCTTCCGGACTCTCCGGCGCGCCGTGCAGTCAGGTCCCGGGCACCTGCGTTCCCACTGCTTGACCCACTGCGCATCGACCGAGCTGGCACCTGGCGCGTCGAGTGCCGATCCGCGGCCACCGGCTGGCGCGCAGCTACCAAGAAGGGTCTTCTCCCTTTTCCGGGGCGGCAGTGATCGCGGCTTGCGAGTTGGGTTTTTTGTTGGGGGCGCGGGTGGTTTGGGCGGTTGGTTTTAAGTACTTACGGTGCGGGCCCCGACCTGCCGGGATGGTGGGTCGCGGTTCGAGCGGCCATCCATGGCCGCACTCACCGCACGTGGGCCATCCATGGCCCACTGACCCACCACC
>DASWQJ010000162.1:0-1918 GCA_036403795.1 Stenotrophomonas sp. | reverse complement strand
CGATAACGATGGCGTCGAAGATTTCCGTCATGGTGCTGGCCCACGATGAGTGCTGCGTTGGGGATTGCACTGGCGTCCTTCAGCGAGGCGGCAAGCGATCCGACACTGTTGGCGAAATCACAACAAGGCGGCAAAAGCCGCTTGTATTCGCATTATGGTTGAGCAAGGAAGGACAAGGATCCTGTTTCTGTCCGGATTGACGCCACGATGCGAGCAGATTTTCCCGCATAGGTGCTGCTTTCAGCCAGTCCGGCAAATTCGCCAACAGATCAGCCGCGCGCGGGCGCGCACCATCATGGAGAGGAAATAGGACGGTGACGTTGGCATCTGGCGGGTAAGGCTGCACCTTCGCTCTTGGTGGCCGCTTGGAGGCCGACGGATACTGGGTGACCCAACCCCGCCCAACAGATCGGTCCGCGCCGTTCCCCGGCATCATCCTTTGTCGCCGCCGATCTCGGCGAGCACGCGCAGCAGTGTCTGACTTTGCCTGCGGCGCAGCGGCCATCACCCTCCCTCATGACAGGTGGTGACGATGGAAGCTCTCCTCGAACGATGTGCGGGTCTGGACGTGCATCAGGCTAGCGTTGTCTGTTGCATTCTGATCAGCGTGCCAGGGCGCAGACCACAGAAGCTGCTGCGCCGCTTCGGCACAACCACGCGCGAGTTGGAAGCGTTGCGGGCGTGGCTCGCCGAGCATGGCGTCACTCACGTCGGCATGGAAAGCACGGGTGTCTACTGGAAGCCGGTTTACGCCGTGCTGGAGGGGCACTTCGACCTGATCGTGGGCAACGCCCACCACATCAAGAACGTGCCTGGCCGCAAAACCGACGTAAAGGATGCGGAGTGGATTGCGCAGCTGGTCCGCCACGGTCTGGTCGCCAAGAGCTTCGTGCCGCCGCCTGCGATCCGCGACTTGCGCGAGCTCGTGCGCCACCGGCGCACGCTGATCGAGACCCGGACGGCGACGCGCAACCGGGTGCTGAAGCTGCTCGAGGGAGCCAATATCAAGCTCTCCGGCGTGGCCAGCGACGTGTTCGGTGTGTCGGGGATGGCCATGCTGGAGGCGCTTGCCGCGGGCACAGCTAATGCTTCCGCGATGGCCAGCCTCGCGCGGGGGCGGATGCGGCGCAAGCACGACGCGCTCGAGGCCGCGCTGGAGGGGCGCATGCGCGAGCATCAGCGCTTTCTCCTCGCCATGCAGCTGCGCACCCTGAAGGCGATCGATCACGACATCGCGGCCCTTGACGCTCAGATCGAGGCCCAGCTCGAGCCGTTCCGCGCCCAGCACCAGCTCCTGATGCAGATCCCCGGCGTGGACTGGGTGACGGCGGCCTCCATCCTCGCCGAGATCGGCCCGGACATGAGCGTGTTCGCCACGGCCCGCCGCCTGGCGGCATGGGCTGGGGTCGCTCCTGGTAATTACGAGAGCGCCGGCAAGCCCAAAGGCGCTGCGACCCGCAAGGGCAACGTGTTCCTGAAGTCCGCCCTATTCGCTGCCGCCTCAGCAGCGGTGCGGGCCAAGGGCAGCTACTACTGTGACAAATACAACCGCCTGCGCGCGCGCCGTGGCCCCGTGCGGGCCCTGATGGCCATCGCTCACAAGCTGCTCATCGCCGTGTTCCACATGCTGACCACCGGCGAGGCCTTCCGCGAACTCGGCGAGAGCTACCTCGATCAGGTCACGCGTAAGCGCTCCACCACCAGGCTGGTCCAGCGCTTGAGCAGCCTGGGCTATGACGTCGTGCTCGTTCCAAAGGCGGCGTAACCCGTCCAGGCTGTCCACCCGGGATCTATTTCCGCAGCAGTGTCCGATCGTTTTCGGACAGTCTCTGGCGACCTGTCCAGAAAGTAGCTTCACAGGGTTTTGAACAGGGGGTAAGTTCCGGACAGCCTTTTTGGACGAAAATCACCCATGCCA
>DASWQJ010000161.1:0-7313 GCA_036403795.1 Stenotrophomonas sp. | reverse complement strand
GGCCGGTTGATCATTGTCCATTACGCCATCGACGTGTCCGCCCGATGCCCAGGCGATCGCGTCGACGATGTCCGAGTCGTCGCCGCCACAATGACCCAGTACGCGAACCGGCAGGAGTGTTGCTTTTGGTGCAAGCCCGGTCATGCCGAGGCCGTTGCCGCCACTCTCCACGATCGTGCTGGCGACGTGCGTTCCGTGCCAGGTGCTGCCCGCTGATCGCCCATCGCCGAGGCACTCGTCCTGGCCCTGCCAGTCGCCCTGGTCCTTCGCCCCCGGCACGCGGCCAAAACCGACACGGCGGGACACCATCGGATCGCTGATGAAGTCGTAGCCGGGCAACACGCGGCTGTCGGCCAGGTCCGGATGATCGCGCAGGATTCCGCTGTCGAGCACGGCCACGACGATCCCTTCGCCGCGCGATATCGGCCAGGCCCGCGCAGCGCCGATGCCGCCCATCGGTTCATGCCAGTGCCACTGGGTGCCGAAATCCGGATCGTTGGGCACGTACTGGATTGGACCCGACGCCTTTGCGAAAGCACGGCGCCTTCGATCCACTACCGCGTAAGCCACCCGCGGATCGCGAGTCAGTTCGTCGGCAACGCGTTGCAGGTCGTCGGCATCGCGCACGCCAGCCAGTTGCACCAGCGCGGTGCCCTCGCCGATGGTGCGCACAAAGCGCACCGGGGCAGGTGTCTTGCCAGCAGTGGCCACCCGCTTTCCGCTGGCCGGATCCCTGCTTGCGGGCTGCACGCCGGCTTGTTGCATCGCCTCGCCTACGATGACGATCGCATCCTTGGCCGAGCTGCCCGCGCCGAGCCCCGCCGCTACACGGCGTGTGGAGGCGACCTGGACGGTGTCCCGCAATCGCACCATCAACCTGCCTGCTGCTTTTTCGCTGGCGGTGACGGCGGCTGCAGGAGGCGGGGCGCTGCCAACGAAATGAGGGTCGGCGCCGGCCTGGCCAGGAAGGCCTAGTGCGCCTGCGAACAACGCAGCGCCCAGGGTGGCGGCCAGGCAATGGTGGATGCAGACGGTGTTCCGCATGCGGTGTGCTCCTCGATACGAATGATTGGGTCGGCCGCCCGACTCCGCACATCGACGTGGAACCACCAGAGGCGACACGACCGTGTTGACCGGAATAGAACGACCCGACCGGCCAGTCTTGACCTGCATTGCGCAGCGTCAAGACCGATCTCCAACCATCTGTCGCAGGCACGGAAACGTCACAGGTTCACTGAATCCGGCAGCAGGTCACAACCAGAAGCGACGCATGGGTTACCTAATGCGGGGCATCCCCAATGCCAGTGGGCCGATGCTCAAAAGCGGTTCGATTTTTCCACTCACCCGACGACCGAGCCCCATAGAAAAATCCCCGGCCTCGCAGCCGGGGATCTGTCATTCGCGGAGATTATTCGCACTACTGCCGCGCGACGACACTCACGTTGCTATACGTGCCTGCGCCGACGAGCTTGATGTAGTACGTACCCGCCTGAGCACTGGTGAAGCGCACGGTCTCGCTATTGCCCGCACGCGTCGATTTGGCATCGAACGCGGTGGTGGTCGGCTCTTCGTCGAAGCTCACGTACAGCGATACGTTGCCGGTCCCGCCGTAGGTCAGGATCGACAGCGTCTGGCCGGCGGCAGCCTGGAAGCTGAAGAGCTTCTCGCTACCGGCCGCACCACTCTGGCCGCCGACGGCAACCTGGTTGGTCAACGGCGTGGCATCGGGGGCGCAGTCGTCGGTCGCCGGATCGCAAGGCGGCAGCAATGCCTTGTCCAGCGCCGCCTTGGCGTCAACGATGCCGGTTCCGATCGGCGTGCCAGCCGGCGGTGCAACCGGGAACGGTCGTGCCGTCTGCTTCAACAACGCCTCGGCGGCCGCTGGCGTCAGCGGATCGCTGCCCGCTGCGGCCAGCGCGCCCTGCACCAACGCCACCACCGCCGCGACGTGCGGCGACGCCATCGAGGTGCCGCCCATGCCGAAGTAGACATAAGCGCCGGACGTTGGTGTGGTGGCGCCGTCGTAGCCGAGCTGCCAGACATAGCCGCCGGGATTGCCGTCGACGCTGCCGCCACCGCCCGGGGCGGACAAGTCCACCTTGGGGCCATAGTTGGAGTAGTAGGTGATGCCACCGGTGATGCGCGTGGCGCCCACCGAAATGACGTTGTCGCAACTGGCCGGGCTGTAGTTGGCGGCATCGTCGCCTTCGTTGCCGGCAGCGACCACCACCGTGGTGCCACGCGAGACCGCGTCATTGATCGCCACCTGCGTTTCATCGTCGCAGCTGCCACCACCACCCAGGCTCATGTTGATCACTTCGGCGGGGTTCGTGTTGTCCGGCACGCCATCTACGTGGCCACCGGAAGCCCAGACAATGGCGTCGGCGATGTCGGAGCTATAACCACCGCAGCGACCGAGCACGCGCACCGGCAACACCGTGGCTTTGTGCGCGAGACCGGCCATGCCCAGGCTGTTGTTGGTGTTTTCGGCCACGGTGCCGGACACATGCGAGCCGTGCCAGCTGCTTTCCTGCACCGGCGATCCGGTGTAGCACTCGCCGGCCACCGGGTTCCAATCGCCGTAATCCAGCGCGCCTGGCACGCGATCATCGGTCGCGCGCCGCGACACGAATGCGTCGGTAATGAAGTCATAGCCCTGCAGCAGGCTCACCGCGATGTCCGGATGCGCGGGCAGGATGCCGGTGTCCAGGATGGCGACGACCACCCCCTGGCCCTGGCCGATATCCCAGGCTGCCGGTGCATTCACGCCGCCGGTGGGGCTGCTGTAATGCCACTGGTACTGTGCATAGTACGGATCGTTGGGAACGAACAACGGCCGCTTCATCCGATCGATCTTGGCCGATTGCACCGCCGGATCGGCAGCCAACTCGGCCACCACGCGCTGCAACTGGGCCGCGGTGAGCTTGCCGGATACGCGTAGCACGTCGGCACCGGTGGCCATGCGGCGCACGTACTGCGCCTGGTTGGTAGACGCCGCGCCGCGCGCGTTGGCGGCCGACAGGCCCGCTCGGCTCAGCGCCGAATTGGCGACGGCCAGTTTGGTGGCACGATCCGTAGCGGCGGCGCTGCCTTCCTTGTAGCGAACGATGAGGCGGGACGGACCGCCCTGGGCATCGGCCGGGGTGGCGTGGGAGATGCCGCGTACGGGCAGATCGGCGGCCTGCGCGGCCTGAGTGCCGGCCATGCCGAGCGTGACGGCCAAAACCATGGCCAGCGGATTGCGACGGGGATTTTGCTTGTCGATCACGTTGAAGTCCTCTTCAGTTTTTCGTTGATCCAGCAACAGTTGCGGCCGTCTTTATTGCTGCAACGTTGGCCGGCCTCGCCACGTCGCTGTCCCGCCCCCTCGAGACCCCTGCGAACTCTTGGCCGACGGCGCGTGCGCGCCGCCGGCCCGCGGATCACCAGCCGAAGCCGGCGCCCACGCCTACTGACGAGTCATCGCTGCTGAAGGCGCCACCCAGCGTGACCGTTGCGCGGTCGCTGATGGCCCGTTGGTAGCCCAGCGAGAGCGCCGATTCGCCGCTCTGGAATCCGACACCCACGCCGACGCGATTCTGGGTGCGCACGCCGGCAGCGCTGGTGGCCATGTTGAGCATCGCGGCATTCATCGCGCCCTGTTGATCGATGCGCTTGTCCTGGCGGCGGAACCGATCATCGACCTCACCCTTGTACATATCGAAACCATCGGCCATTGCCGAGAAACGCTGGTCGGTATAACCGTTGGCTTGGGTGATGCCACTGTCGAGCTGGCCCTTGTTGACCGCATCGGTGGCCTGCGTACCGGCGGCGACATTGGCGACCTGGCGTTCGGCACCGGCACTGCCCACCGACACCGTGTTGGCACGATCGGCCACCGAGCCTTGGCCCAGTGCCACGGCGCCCTGGGCGGTAGCACTGGCGCCCTGCCCCACTGCCGTGGCGGAAGCGGCACTCACGCTTGCACCTTCGCCCATGGCCACCGCGTTGGTGGCTGCCGCGGTGACATGCGCGTTGGCACCGATGGCCGTACTGCCGTCGGCGTCGACCCGCGTGTTGCTGCCGATCGCCGTGTCGTTGGGCCCATGCGCATAGGCGTTTCCGCCGATGGCGGTGCCGGTGACATCGTTCGCGCGGGCCGCATCGCCCAGTGCGGTCGGTAGCGGCGTCGCGGCCGGCGTCGTGGTGGTCGCCGTGGCGGCAGTTGCCGTCGTAGCCGCCGGCGACTGCGTGGCGGTTGCCGGCGCAGTGGGAGTTTCTTCCACCGCGGCCAGTGTGGCGGCCTGGGGCTCGGATGCCGTGCGCATCAAGCGCGGCGAACTTGCCAGGCTGCTACTGCCGGCCAACTCGGTCACCTTGCCGTCCAGCGCGCTCAGTGCGTCGCCCACGGTGTGGTAGCTGGCGCCCTGGATCACGTAGTTGGGCGCCACGTACAGCCCTTGTGCGCCGAGGGCCGCACCGCCACCCAGCAGGCTGACGCTGTTGGTCAGCGCCTGGAACAACTGGCCGCCATTGACGGCTTCGGTGCTGCCCGATGCCAGCGCGCCTGCACCGACATTGACCAGCTTGCGCGTGGCCGGACCACCGACGCCGTTGCCGCTGCCGAACGCCACCGTGTTGGCGTCGTAGGTGCGCGAACCGGAACCGATCGCCACCGAATCGGCGCCACTGGCACCGGCATTGGCGCCGAGTGCGACGCCGTTCTTGCCGCTTTGCCGGACGAAGGCGTTGTAGCCGACGGCCACGCCGTTTTCGCCGATCACATCGGTCTGTCGACCCAGCGCGGTCCCGTTGGTGCCGATGGACAAGCTATCCACGCCCACGGCGCTGGCGCCGACACCCGAGGCCGTGGCGCGCGCGCCAAGTGCGGCACTGCGCGCCCCGCTCGCGGTGGCCCCCGAACCGGCGGCCGTACTGTCCGCACCGCTCGCGGTCGCCACGCCATCGCCATTGGCCTGGAAGGCCGCCGAGGCGTCAGCCGCCTCGGAAGCGACGGCATCGAGCTGCCCCTTGTTGACCGCGTCATTGGCACCCACGGCGTCGTCCACGTTGACGATGCGCCGCGTGGCCGGACCGCCGTCTCCGTCGCCGCTGCCCACCGACACCGTATTGGCCGTGTCGGCGCGAGAGCCTGAGCCCAGCGCCACCGAATCGGCCCCGGTCGCACCGGCATTGGCCCCGATCGCCACGCCATTGACGGCGCTCTCGCGAACGAAGCTGTTGTAGCCGACCGCGACGCCGTTTTCGGCGATCACGTTGGTCTGCCGACCCACCGCCGTGCTGTTCACCCCGGTGGCGCTGCCGTCCACGCCCACCACCGTCGCACCGATGGCGTCGGCCCGGCTTCCGCCGCCCACCGCAATGGTGTCATCGGCCAGTGCGAAGGCACTCTGTCCCAGCGCACTGGCATTGACGCCGTCGGCATACGAGTTCCAGCCGATGGCCGTGGCGTAGTCCGCGGTGGCCCAGGCGCCGGCACCGAAAGCGGCCGCGCCGGTGCCGGTTGCCTGCGCCGGAACGAAGCCGCCAAAGGTCGTGCCGCCGACGGCCACGCTCTCATCGCCGGAGGCCACACTGAACTCGCCTACCGATACCGCGCTTACGCCGGAAGCCTCGGCCGCCACGCCCACCGCGGTGGTGTAGTCGCCGGAAGCGACTGCGCCATAGCCCAAGGCCGATCCGAGGTAACCGCTCGCCTCGCTGTAACCGCCCAACGCGGTCGCACCAATGTTGCTGGCGGCGCTGCGGAAGCCGGTGGCCGTCGCCTGGTTGTCAGAAGCGATGGCTTCACTGCCCGTGGCCGTGGCGTAGGTCGAAGTCGCCTGCGCACCCGCACCGGTGGCCGTGGCCGCGATATCCGTTGCCGATGCGTTGTTGCCCACCGCCACGCTGCTCACGCCCAACGCTTGCGCGTTATCGCCGAAGGCCGAAGCACTGGCTTCGGACGCCAGTGCATTGAAGCCTACTGCGGTAGCGTTGGTGGCCAGCGCATTGGCACCGCTGCCAAACGCACTGGCGCCATCACCGATCGCGTTGCTCGCTTCGCCGGCAGCGACCGCATTGTCGCCTTCGACATACGCGCCGGCATCACTGTCGTCGCTGCCGCTGGCCTGGAAATACTTGTTCGTCGTTTCGGCCACTTCAGCTACCGCATCGAGCTGGCCCTTGTTGACGGCATCGGTCGAGTCCACGCCGTCGCCGACATTGACGATGCGACGCGTGGCGGGACCGCCGACCCCATCGCCGCTGCCCACCGAGACGGTGTTGTCCTCGGAGGTGCGCGAACCCGAGCCCAGTGCCACCGAATCGGCACCGCTGGCGCCGGCGTTGGCGCCGATCGCCACGCCATTGACAGCGCTCTCGCGGACGAAGGTGTTGTAGCCGACGGCTACACCGTTCTCGCCGATCACGTTGGTCTGGCGGCCCACGCCGGTGCTGTTGACGCCGGTGGCGCTGCCATCCACGCCGACCACCGTGGCGCCCGTCTCGCTGGCCAGGGCATTGCCACCGACAGCGATGCTGTTGTCGCCAAAAGCAGTGCTGTAATAGCCCACCGCGGTGCTTTGTGCGCCGCTGGCCCAGGCCTCCGGACCGATGGCACTGGCGTAGTCACCGGGTGCGTAAGCCAGATAACCCAGCGCAGTCGCTTCCAGCCCTTCGGCGCCGCTGAGGGTGCCGGTGGCGGTGCTGTAATCGCCCGAGGCGATGGCACCGGCGCCGAGCGCCGTGGCGGCTTCTCCGCTGGCCTGGGTATCGACGAAGAAGCCCAGGCCCGGAATCAGGTCGACGGGGCCGCCGAGCGCCACGCTGCTGGTGCCACTGGCGGCGCTCTGGGTCCCGATGGCCGTGCTGTAGTCGCCCACCGCGTTGGCGACCGCACCCAGCGCGACCGATTGCGCACCGTTGGCATAGGCCCCTACACCGATGGCCGAGGCGGCAAAGCCATCGGCGCTGGCACTGGCGCCCAAGGCCGTGCCACCGATGCTGGCGCTGGTGGCGCCGGTATCGATCGGCACCCCGCCATTGGTGATCAGCGGATCGCCGTTATCGTCCACCGCCACGCCACCCACCGCCACGCTGGCCGGTCCGGTTGCCTGCGCGTTGAAGCCGAAGGCGGCGCTGTTCTGGCCGGCAGCCAGGGCGTTGAAGCCTACGGCGGTGGCATTGCTTGCCAACGCGTTGGCGCCCGACCCCAGGGCGCTGGCACCGTCGCCAATCGCATTGCTGGCTTCTCCCGCGGCGACTGCGTTGTCACCCTCGACGTATGCGCCGGCATCACTGTCGTCGCTGCCGCTGGCCTGGAAGTACTTGCT
>DASWQJ010000160.1:0-4322 GCA_036403795.1 Stenotrophomonas sp. | reverse complement strand
GCGGTGAGTGCGGCCATGGATGGCCGCTCGAACCGCGACCCACCACCCCGACAGGACGGGGCCCGCACCGTAAGCCAACACAACCAACCGCCCAAACCTTCCGCGCCCTCAACAAAAAAACCCAACTCGCAAGCCACGATCAAAAAGCGCCAGCGAAAGGGAGAAGACCGACACGAATGGGCCGCGAGAACCGCAACCCACCACCCCGACAGGGCGGGGCCCACACCGCAAGCCACCAAAACCAACCGCCCAAACCCACCGCGCCATCAACAAAAATCCCCAACTCGCAAGCCGCCCAACCAACCCCCAACAACAAAAAAAGCACCAAAGAAAAAGCCCGCCACCAAAGCAGCGGGCCTTCCCAAAACAACATCAACCCAGAATCAGAACTTGTAGTTCACACCCAACACATAAGTGCGACCCCACTCGATGTACTCCAGCGGCCGATCCTTCGTCTGCGCATAGGTGCGATACGGCTCGTTGGTCAAGTTGCTGGCCTGCAGCAGAATACTCAGCCCCTTGAGATTGGAGCTGTCGGCAAACGTATAGCTGACCTGCGCATCGGTGATGCTCTCACCCACCACATAACGCAGCGTGCGATTGCCATTGAAGTTGCCGATCTCGCCGATGAAGTCAGAGCGGATCCGCTGGCTCACACGCGCTTCGAAGCCACTGCGCTCGAAGTAGGCCGTGAAGTTGTACACGCGGTCAGACAAGCCCGGCAGCGAGATCTCGCCGTCACCCACGCTCGAGGCACTCTCCGGATCGCGGATCTTGACGTCGCTATCGTTGAACGTGGCGCTGGCCTGGATGCCGAAGCCCTCCAACGGTTGCCACAGCATGTCCAGCGGCAGCGAAGCCGTGAGCTCAAGTCCCTTGAGCTTGCCGCCCTTGCCGTTCTCCGGACCCGTGAACGTGCCCGTGGTCTGTGCCGGCGGCTGGCCCGGCTGTGGCACGTAGTCGGCCACGAACGCGGAGAAGTCGTAGTTGTCGCGGCTCTGCGTGTAGATGTAGCTCTTCAGGTCCTTGTAGAAGACCGCCGCGGCCACGTAGGCCTTCTCGCCGAAGTACTTCTCATACGACAGGTCCAGCGCGTTGGCACGCCACGGATCCAGCTCCGGGTTGCCGCCGGAGGCACCCGGCCGGCCGGTATTGCTGTCCACGCCGAAATCGATGCCGGCGCGCATCTGGTCCACACGCGCGCGCGCCAGCTGCTTGGCGGCGGCGAAGCGCAGCGTCTGGTCGTGCGGGAACTGGAAGACCAGGTTCATGCTCGGCAGCCAGTCGTTGTACGTCTTGCCGCCTTCGATGGGCTGCACTTCCTGGCCGGCCGGGCGGGTCGAATCCCAGTAGTTGGAGTTCGACGACTGGTCGGTGTGCTGCATCTGCACGCCGAAGTTGCCGCGCAGGCTCACCGTGTCGCTCAGCTCGCTGTTCAAGTTGGCACGCAGCCAGGCGGTGGTGATTTTCTCTTCCACCGTCCAGGCCTTGGGGATCAGGTAGGACAGGTTGTCGACCGGTTCGAAGGTCATGTAGCGACTGACCGCCGCCGGCACGTTCCATGCCGGGATGTAGCCGATGCCCGCAAAGCCCAGGTTCACCGGCGAGTACTGCAGGTCGCTGGCGATGGTGGTGTCGCCCTGCGCGCCGAGGTTGATGTTGCCTTCCGGCTGCGTCTTGTCCTTGCGGCGGTCGGCGTAGTTCACGCCGATGTCCAGGTCCGAGATCCAGCCAACCGCTTCCGACATCGGGATGGTCGCCTGCAGGCGGGCACCCTTCAACCGATCTTCCACGCTCGGCACCTTGCCGTAGCCGGAGCCGTAGATCGTGTTGGTCAGGAACAGCGCGTCCGGGTTGGAGTAGTCGCGCCCCGGCACCAGCTGCGAGAAATTGCTGCCGTGGTAGGTCAACGCGATGTTGTCCAGCTGCGGCATGGGCGCCAGCTGGGTGTTGTTCTCCAGGCTGAGCTCGTCGCGGGTGGCCTTGGAGTAGTTGAGGTCGGCATTGAGGCGCAGGCCGGAATCGAAGGTGAATTCGTTGTTCCAGCCGAAGATGTCGATCTTGTCTTCGCGCTTGTTGTACATGCCGCGCACCAGCGGATACACGTTGTTCGCGTTGCCGCCGGTGAACGTGCCGTCGCCATTGACCTGCGGGTTGGTCACCACGAAGGTCGGGTCGTAGCCGCCATTCCAGCCGCTCAGGTTGACCTCGAACTGGTTGGCGGTGTCGATCTGCTCGGCCTTGGTGTGGAAGGCATCGAACGTGCTGGTCCAGGCATTGGACGGACGGTACTGCAAGGTCAGCATGTAGCCGTCGCGCTTGGCGTTGCCGGTGCGGCGCAGGGCCTTGATGCCATCAGCGTAATAGGTGCCGGCCGGCACGTCCGGCCGCTCGCCGGCATCGGTGTACTGCGTGGTCCACGGCTCGTACAGGCCGACCTGATTCTCCTGGATCGGCGTGTCGCTGTGCGCGTAACCGATCGACAGGCCGAAAGTGTTGTCGGCGAACTGGTCGATGTAGCTGGCGCTGAAGCGGTTGCCGAATTCATCGACGTTGGCGGCGTCGCCCATCGAGGTCTTCTGGTAGCGGCCGCTGACGGCGATCACGCGGTCGGGGAAGCTGAGCGGACGCACGGTCTGCATGTCGATCGTGCCCGACAGGCCTTGGCCGACCAGGCCTGCATCGGGGGTCTTGTAAACGGTGACACCGTTGACGAGCTCGGACGGGTATTGGTCGAACTCGACGCTGCGGTTGTCGCCGGTGCTGACGACTTCGCGACCGTTGAGCAGGGTGGTGGCGAAGTCCGGGGACAGGCCGCGGATGCTGATGACCTGGGCGCGGCCGGCCACGCGCTGGGCGGCCAGGCCCGGCAGGCGGGCGAGCGATTCGGCGATGCTGACGTCGGGCAGCTTGCCGATGTCTTCGGCCGAGATCACTTCGACGACCGAGGTGGCGTCGCGCTTGACGGCGATGGCGCTCTCGATGCTGCGGCGGATGCCGGTGACCTCGACGGTCTCCAGCTGGGTCACTTCACTGGTCTGCGCCTGAGTGGCGTTTTCCTGGGGCGTGGTCTCGGCGGTGGTCGGATCGGCGGACTGCGCCGAGGCCATCAGTGGCGTCAGGGCGACGGCCAGCGCGAGACTGAGCGCGCTGCGCTTGTGATTCAACATTTTCCCCTCCCAGGCAATGTTGTCTTGCGAATTGTGTCGCTCCGGACGTTGGCCGGTGGCGCGTCGCAACCAAGGCGGTGCGCGACTGGGGCCAATGGTAGACAGCGCGTCCATTGGATGAGTCGCCCTGCATACGTATTCAATGCAAACAACCCACTTGGAATCGCTTCCAGCGCGCAAGATGCGGCATCGGTTGCGCGAACGCGTCGTCGCGCCAGGAATTGGCTGGCGCTGTCATCGATGGCTGCAGCGGTTGTTTTGTTTCTACGCGATCTGGCGGGCTGCGAGGTGGCCTGCGGCCTTCGAGGCCATGTCCCCCGACGCCGTGACGCCGACGCCTCCTCCTTGATTTTGCCTCGAAGGCCGGCAGGCCACGCCGGGGCCATCGGCTGGCGGAGGCATTGAGAGCGAGATGCCGGGGGGCTCTTGCTGCGCGGCATCCGCGCGCGGCGACAAGCCATCGCGCCGGCGCGGCGGAGCTTCACTTCGTCTAGGCGAAATCTTTGGAAAGCGGCCACCGCGCAGGCGGTCGGAAAGCGGCCACCGCGCGCAGGCGGTCGCCGCGAACGTCATCGCGTCAGAGCGCTACGAACCGGATGGCCTGGCCGCCGCCCGGGGCCAGCTTCAGCGCCAAGGTATCTGCGCTGCCGACCTCGCGCGTTTCGCGTGCGAAGGCGAACGGATGGGTCCGGAAGTCCGCATCGTCGCCGTCGCGATAGATCTCTGCCCGATAGCGTCGCCCGGGATCGAGGAACGACAACGGCACCGACAGCACACGGCCGTGTTCGTCGGTGATGCTGCCCAGGTACCAATCTTCGCTGCGGCGGTCCTTGCGCGCGATGGTCACGTAGTCGCCGATCTCCCCATCGAGGGTGCGGCTGTCGGCCCAGTCCACCGGCACGTCTTCGATGAAACGGAAGGCATCGCGATGCTGCAGATAGTGCTCCGGCAGATCGGCCGCCATCTGGATGGGGCTGTAGAGAGTCACGTACAACGCGAGCTGGCGGGCGAGGGTGCTGGGAATGGCCTGGCCATTGCGTCCCTTCTGGCTGACGATGCCGGGGGTGTAATCCATGGGACCCGCCAGCAGCCGCGTGAATACCAGGTCCACCTCGTGTTCGGGCGGATTGGGTGGCTGGCCCCAGGCGTTGT
>DASWQJ010000159.1:0-8785 GCA_036403795.1 Stenotrophomonas sp. | reverse complement strand
CGGATGATCTGGCTGAGCAACTGGGTGGAGAGCATCGGCTCGCCGTCCGATTCCCGGTCGGCAATGATCTGCAACAGCACGGAACGGGTCAGGTCCTCGCCACTCTTGGCGTCGCGGACTTCGAAATCCTCGCCATCGATGATCAGCTGGCGGACGTCCTCGATGGTGATGTAGCTGGAGATCTCGGTGTCGTACAGGCGTCGGTTCGGGTACTTCTTGATGATGCGAAGTGCAGCCATGAAAGCAGTCACTCGAAACGGTAAGGGCGCAGGATGGCGCAGTGCAACAGCCGTTGCAACCGCCACAAGTCAGGGGTGGCGGGGGTTTTCGGCGAAAAAATGTTGCGCAGCATGCGCTTGCGCGCATTTCGATGCTGCGCCTGAATGGTGCAGCAAACCCGACTACCAGCCCATGTGGTGCCCACCGTTGATGTCCAGGTTGGATCCGGTGATCCAGGCCGCTTCTTCGGCCACCAGGAACGCCACGGCATAGGCGATTTCTTCCGGCCTGCCGAGGCGGCCGGTCGGGATGTCGGCCACGATCTTGGCGCGCACTTCCTCCGGCACGGCCATCACCATGTCGGTGGCGACGTAGCCCGGCGAAACCGTGTTGACGGTGATGCCATAGGCGGCGTTCTCTCGTGCCAGCGAGATGGTGAATCCATGCATGCCGGCCTTGGCCGCGGCGTAGTTGGCCTGGCCGTACTGGCCCTTCAGGCCGTTGATCGAACTGATCTGGATGACCCGGCCCCAGCCCCGCTTGCGCATGCCTTCGATCACCGGCCGGGTCACGTTGAACACCGAATTGAGGTTGGTGTTGATCACCTCGTGCCATTGCTCGGCCGACATGCGGTGGAACGTCGTGTCGCGGGTGATGCCGGCGTTGTTGACCAGCACCTCGATCGGTCCCAATGCGGACTCGACGTCGCGCACCAGGGCTTGAGCCAGGTCCGGCGCTGCGACGTCACCTTTGAACAGCGCGAATTCGTAGCCGTCGGCCTGCATGCGCTGTTGCCACTGCCGGGCCTTGTCCTCGTTGCGGTAGTTCGTGGCCACCCGATGGCCCTGGTCGGCCAGGCGCTTGCAGATGGCAGTGCCGATGCCGCCGGTGCCGCCGGTGACCAGTGCGACGCGGGTTGTCATGAACGTGTGCTCCGGGGGGAGAGAGGGGGAAGGCGAAGCGAAACCAAGGTGGAATTCTAGGCATGGACGCGGCCGCGGCTGCAAGCCAGGCGACCGGCCAATTCACGCGGGCAGGCGGTGGCGGACTGGCAAGCAGCGCCGGCGGTCAGTCCGCGCCGACTGGCGCGGGGCCGGTGCGCAGCCGGGTCGGGCGGAAATGCTCGACTGCCAGGCGCAATGCGGCGTCCACCGAGCCTGCCTCCGCCACCGTGCGCGGATCCTGGCCCAGATCGCGCCAGGCGGCGCGTAGCGCGGGCAGCGGGTCGGCATCGTCGAGCGGCCGGGCCGCCTCGGATTTGGACAGCTTTCGGCCCTGGGCGTCCAACACGAGCGGCAGGTGGAGATATTTCGGAATCGGCAAGCCCAGCGCGCGCTGCAGCAGGATCTGTCGCGGCGTGGAGTCGAGCAGGTCGGCGCCGCGCACCACGTCGGTGATTCCCTGGGCCGCATCGTCCACGACCACCGCCAATTGGTAGGCCCAGTAGCCATCGGCACGGCGAAGCACCACATCGCCCACCTCGGCGTGGACGTCCTGCTCGACCGGACCTTGCAGCGCGTCGTCGAAGGCGATCCGCGTGCCGGTGTCGACCCGCAGGCGGATGGCCTGCGCACCGTCGCGCAGCGGATGCAGGCAGGCATGGTGAAGGCCACCGGCGGCCGCCAATTCGGCGCGGCTGCAGCTGCAGGCGAACGCCGTGCCGGCCAGGAGCAACCGGTCCAGTGCGGCGGCATAGATCGGGCTGCGTTCGCTCTGTCGCACCACGGGCAAGTCGGACACCAGGCCGAAAGCGGTGAGCGTGCGCAGCTGCGCCTCGGCGGCGCCGGCCACCTCGCGAGGCGGATCGATATCCTCGATCCGCACCAGCCACTGCCCGCCGGCCGCACGGGCCAGCAGCCAGCTGCCCAGGGCGGCGAACAGGGAGCCGTAGTGGAGCGGGCCGGTGGGCGAGGGCGCAAAGCGGCCGCGGTAGGGGATGGGAGACATGAAGCCTGAATCGTCTTTCAGGTTGTCGCTTGATTTCAAGCCGTACGCCCATCAGATTCATCGGACTTAACGCCGCAGGTCTTCCGCGGAGCCGGAGCTTCCCATGTTCAGTCGTATCGGTCTGTTCCTACTTACCAACTTCGCCGTGCTGATCCTGGCGAGCATCGTGATGTCGCTGCTGGGGGTCAACGCCAGCCAGATGAGTGGCCTGCTGGTCATGGCCGCGATCTTCGGATTCGGCGGCTCGCTCATTTCCCTGTTGATGTCCAAGTTCATGGCCAAGCGCGCCACCAGTGCGCAGGTCATCACCGAGCCGCGCACGCCTACCGAGCGCTGGCTGGTGGAGACCGTGCGTCGTCAGGCGCAGGCCGCCGGCATCGGCACGCCCGAGGTGGCCATCTACGAGGGTCCAGAGATCAATGCCTTCGCGACCGGGGCCAATCGCAACAATGCCTTGGTCGCGGTGTCGACCGGCCTGCTGCAGAACATGAGCCAGGACGAGGCCGAAGCCGTACTGGGTCATGAAATCAGCCACGTGGCCAATGGCGACATGGTGACGATGGCCTTGTTGCAAGGCGTGCTCAATACCTTCGTCATCGTGCTGGCGCGCGTGGTGGGCGGGGTGATCGACAGTGCAATGTCAGGCAATCGCGAAGGCGGCGGTCGTGGCTTTGCCTATTTCATCATCGTGTTCGCGCTGGAGATGGTGTTCGGCCTGTTTGCGACGATGATCGCGATGTGGTTCTCGCGCCGTCGCGAGTTCCGCGCCGACGCCGGTGGCGCGCATTTGGCCGGTCGCAACAAAATGATCGGTGCGCTGGAGCGCCTGTCGCTCAATCAGGGCCAGAGCACGCTGCCCGCGCAGGTGGAAGCGTTCGGCATCGCCGGCGGCATCGGTCAGGGGCTGCGCCGACTGTTCCTGAGCCATCCGCCGCTGGAAGAGCGCATCTCGGCATTGCGTGCCGCCAACTCGACGGTGATGTGAGTCGAGCCTTTCAGAAGACCGTGTATCGAAGCCCGCGCCAGCGGGCTTTTTCTTGTCGAGCGGGCGTGACAGAGACGAGCATTCGCAGGAAGCGCGTGGTGTTTTCTGATTCTCCGGGGCGCTCGTCCAGAGTGTGACGCGACGCAGTCGAATGCACTGCCCGAGTTGTTAGACATGTCGGCAGGTCGTTTCGCGTGGGTCGGCAGTGTCTTTCAGTCCCTTTGGGTGGTTGCGTCAGATCCCCGCTCCGGCAGTGGTCTGGACAGGTGCGACGCGGCTTCGATGCGCTCGCCTCATCGGCGCGCTCCTGGCAATGGCCGCCTTGCTGGTATCCGGGGGTCCCAGCCCCGCGCCCACGGGGTCGCCTGGCGCCCTTGGCGGGGCCGCCGCGGGCGGGGGTGCGGTGGTGGGCTGGTTGGTTTCATACGCACGGCACGGGATAGCGGACGAACGTCGCCGCACCGAGGGCTCTGCCGGCCCCAAAGTGGCGTACCGGCCCGTGCGGCGCGGTACTCGCCCGGCGCAGGCCGATGGGGCCCCGCGCACTCGGCACCCACGGCGCGCAGCCCGGTGGGACCTGAAACTGCGTCCCGGCTTCGCGGCGAGCCCGCCCCAGGCGCCCGCGGGGATCGAGCCTCGCGCGATGGTCCTCGCACCGTCCTGGATCAGCGAGGACGCGTCACTGTCGGCGAAGTGGGCATTCCGTTCCGACTTGGCGGCCGTGCTGCTGCAGGCGACGGGCGCCCAGGGACGGAGGTGTCCGGGGGGCCAGGCCAGTCCGGGACCTTGTGCGGATGAAGTGCGAGAGCCGAGCCTGCCTTGAGACCCCCGCACTCGTGATGCCCAGGGCGACCGCGGCCTGACAGACGAAGCCCGCCAGGCGGCGGGCTTGGTCCATGCCGCATCGACGGGCCGACGCCCTAGAACTCGTAGTTCATTGCCGCGACGGCGGGTCCGATGAAGTCACCTTGCACGTAGTCCACGCCGGCATTGAAGAACAGGCTCATGGACGCGGCGTCGGCGACGAACTCGACCAGTGTCAGGATGTTGGCCGACTGCGCGCGCCCGGTGATCTCCCGGATCTTCTCCTGGCTGTCGCGCCCGCTGACCGCGTCGGCGGTGATGCCGCGATCAAGCTTGAGGAAGGCCGGCTGGAAATGCGCCAGCAGCTGGAACGAATCCAGGCCCGACCCAAACTGTTCCAGGCCGAGCTTGCAACCCAACTGCGACACTTCGGCCAGGAACTGCTGGGCGTGGCGCAGGTGCGTGAATACCTTCGATTCCGGCGTCTGCAGCCACAGCCGCTCGCCGGGCACGCCGTGCGTGGCGAGCTCTTCGCGGATCAAGGCCACCGTGCCGGGGTCAGAGAAGGTGGCCGGTCCGATCCGCACCACCAGGTGGGTGGCGTGGCCGGCGCGTTGGCGCTCGCCCAGGTTACGGATCGCCTGGCGAATCACCCAACGATCGATGTCGGCGATCAGGCCGTGTTCCTCGGCGATGCCCAGGAACGTGGTCGGCGGAATGAGCTCGCCGTTGCGTTCCAGGCGCAGGAACGCCTGGTACAGCTCCAGCGGTTCGCCCATCAAGTGCAGCATGGGTTGGTAATGCAGCAGGAAGCCATCGCCGGCCAAGGCCTCGCGCAACTGCTCGATCCAGCGCTGCACGCGTTCTTCCTCGGCACGATCCACCGCACCGGGGTCGAAGATCTGGGTGGCGTTGCCGCCCAGCTCGCTCACTGCCCGCACCGAGTCGGTCGCACGATTGAGGACCTGGCCGATGCTGGCGATCTTTTCGCCGATCTGAACGCCGCCGATGCTCACCGTGACCGTGGCCGAGCGCTCGCCGATGCTGAAGACATGCTGCGCGAAGGCGGCCCGGATCTTCTCGGCCAATGCGGCGGTGCGACGGTGGTCGCCGTCCATCAGCACGGCAAAGTTGTTTTCGCCAAAGCGGGCCGTGCGCGCCAAGCCATCGACGGTGGCCGCCAGGTGGCCGGCGAGTGCAGCGATCAGGGCGTCGGCCGAGTCCAGGCCGATGTCCTGCAGGATGCGCGCGTAGTGGTCCGGCTCGATGAGCAGGATGCCGGCCTGGTGCTCGCCACGGCTGGCCCGGGCGACGGCATCTTCCAGCGCCAGCATGAAGGTGGGTCGGTTGAGCAGGCCGGTGACGGTGTCGCGCTGACGGAGGTCCTCGACTTCGCGTGCCAACTCGGGATCGAATTCTTCGCGTCGACGGAACACGACCTGCACGCAGGCCTCGCCCTCGTAGGTGGCGGTGGCGAATTCCATGGTGGCCGGGAAGGTGTCGCCGGCCAGGCTGCGCGCATCCACCTTGTACTGCGGCGGCGGCGCCTCGCCCTTGCCCATGGCCTTGAGCAATTGCTTGAAGTCGTCCACGTGCTGGGCGCCGATCAGGTCCAGCAGCGAAACGCCTTCCACGTCTTCGAACGACTCGAAGCCGAACATTTCCAGGTAGGCATCGTTGGCGCGGATGTGCATGCCCTCGTGCACATAGGCGATGGGATCGCGCGAAGAGGCAATCAGGGCATCGCAGCGGCGCTCGGTCTCGCGCATCTGTGCCTCGATGCGGCGCAAGCCCCGGCGCGCCTGCAGGTCGGTCATTTCCGAGCGCACGACCGAAAGCAGGTGCTCGGCTCGGCTACGCAGGGCGATCGCGCGCACGCCATGGGCGGCGGCCTCGACCCATTCGCTTTCGTCGACGCGGTCGGTCAGCAGGATCAGCGGGATGTCCTTGCCGCTTTGGGCGATGCCCTGCTGAAGGGCGGCCAGGGGCACGGATTGGGCGCGCGAGGCCAACGCCAGGTCGATCTGGCCGGAGAGCATCAGCGCCAGTTCGTCGGGGTTCTGCGGGCGCAGGGGACGCACCGCGATGCCGCTGTTGCGCAGCGTGGTGACGATGCCTTCGGCGCTTTCGCCGCTGTCGTCGACGATCACCAGGCGGAGGGTGAGGTCTTTGCCGTTCTGCATTCAGGACTTCCGGGGGACGAAGTTGGAGCGTTCCAGGGCACGGGGGGAGCGTGCGAAAGGCTGGGGAGGGAAGGCGGGTGCGCGCGCGACCACGTGCCCGGCGGCCAGGCCGGCCCGCCGTGCAACGCGATATCGATTCGCCGCGCGGCGGTCTCCCGACGGGCAGGCCACCGGCGAGCAGCGACCCACGCATCCATCCCCAAGGTTCATGACAAGCTCTAATACACGATGGCGGCCCCAGCCGTCCACGGACAGGCCCCCGGTCCGCGACGAGGATCGCGACTTGGTCAGGCCACGCTGCCGGCCGCATGGCCGGATGCCCACGCCCACTGGAAGTTGTAGCCGCCCAGCCAGCCGGTGACGTCGAGCACTTCGCCCACGAAGTACAGACCGGCCGTCCGACGCGATTCCAGGGTCGAGGAGGACACCTGCGCGGTATCCACGCCGCCCAGGGTGACCTCGGCGGTGCGATAGCCCTCGGTGCCGCTGGCCACCAGTGGCCAATCCGAGAGCAGGTCGGCCGCGGCGCGCAACTCGCGCTCGTCGAGCTGGCGGACCGGGCGGTCCGGCAGCCAGAACTCGCACAAGCGCTGGGCGAGCCGCTTGGGCAGCCGGTCGGCCAGCACGTTGCGAAGTTCCATGGCGCCGTGCGTTTGCTTCTGCTCGCGCAGCCACGCCTGCGCATCCTCACCCGGCAACAAGTCCAGGCGCAGGTCGTCACCGGGCCGCCAATAGGAGGAGATCTGCAGCATGGCCGGCCCGCTGATGCCGCGGTGGGTGAACAGCAAGGCGTTGCGGAAAGACTGCCCGTTGCAACGGGCTTGCACCGGCAGCGCGACGCCCGCCAGGTCCTGCAGGCGTTCCTGGTGGCGACCGGACAGCGTCAGGGGCACCAGGCCGGCACGAGTGGGAAGCACGTCATGCCCGAACTGGCGCGCCAGCTCATAGCCGAAGCCGGTGGCCCCCAGGCTGGGGATCGACAGCCCGCCTGTGGCGACCACTACCGAGGCCGCGTGGAACCGGCCTTGCGTCGTCTCGACACGGAAGCCCTCGCTGCCGCGTTCGACCGACTGCACGGCGCAATGCGTGCGGATCCGGGCCCCGGCTGCCTGGCATTCGTCCACCAGCAATTTGACGATCAGCTTCGAGGAGACATCGCAGAACAGCTGGCCGAGCTCCTTCTCGTGGTAACCCACGCCATGACGCTCCACCAGTTCGATGAAGTCGGCCGGCGTGTATCGAGCCAGGGCCGACTTGCAGAAATGCGGATTGGCCGACAGGAAGTTGGCGGGCGTGGTCCCGGTGTTGGTGAAGTTGCAGCGCCCCCCGCCGGACATGAGGATCTTCTTGCCGATCTTGTTCGCGTGGTCGATCACTTCCACGCGGCGGCCGCGCTGGCCGGCGGTCAGTGCGGTCATCAGGCCGGCCGCACCAGCGCCAATGACCAGCACGTCGCAATCGTGCACGCCGGCCACGCTGCTCATGACGTGAGGCTGCGCTCGGTGGGAACGATGGTCACGGCGGTGTCCGTGCCCAGGAACTGGACTTCGCCATCCTGGATCAGCACATCGAAGCGCATGCCGCGGCCAATCAGTTCGGCCAGCGCCGCGGAGGCAGCGGGATCGACTTCCACCAGGCGGAGCTGGCGATGGCGGGCGAGGGCGGCGGCGTTCTTCTTGCGCCAGGTCTCGGCCGCCTGGCCGCCGTAGCCCAGCACGATCACTTCGCGCGCGCGTCCGCAGGCTTTGCGCACGCGCGACTCGTCCGGTTGGCCCAGTTCGATCCACTGTTCAACGTCGCCGCTGTAGTCGCGCCGCCACAGGTCCGGCTCGTCGTCGCTGCTCAGGCCGCGGCCGAAGGCCAGCCGCTCGTCGGCGAACAGGGCAAAGGCCAACAGGCGCAGCATCAGGCGCTCGTCGGTCTCGGAGGGGTGTTGGGCCAACGTGAGGTTGTGGCTGGCGTAGTAGCCGCGGTCGAGATCGCTGATCTGCAGCTCGGCCTTGCGGACGGTGGCGGTGAGGGCCATGGGGATGCCGAAGCAAAAGGGCGGCCATTCTAAGGGGGCGAGCCCGTTGGCAGGGCCGGTACGCTTCAGGAACGTGGCGCCGGGCGCATACGGGCCCTCGCGCGAAGCTCCGGTCATGCGGCGGAAGGATGCGTTCAGCCTCGACGCTGACGTCCTTGATGGCGTCGGCGGCTTACAGGACCAGCAGCAGCGCCAGGCAGTGAAACCAGCCCGCGACTGGCTGGCGGGCCGGGCGCCTGGTTCCCGCGCAACGATTTCCTAGTCAGGTACGGGCCCAGCGTCGGAGGGCCGGCGGCGCTGTGCCAGCCAGCGGTCCAGCTCAGCGGCGAAGGCCTGGCGGTCGCGCGCATGCAGGGCCGCCGGACCGCCGGTCTGCACGCCGGCGCCGCGCAAGTCAGCCATGAAATCGCGCACGGACAGCCGCTCTTGGATATCGTCGATTCTGAATCGTTCACCTCGGGAGCTGATGGCGCTGGCGCCCGCCGCCAGTGCCCGGGCGGCCAGCGGGATGTCCTGGGTGACCACCAGGTCCCCCCGGGCCAGGCGCTCGACGATCGCGTCATCGGCGGCGTCCGGGCCACCAGGCACCTGCAGCGAGCGAATATGGCGCGAAGGCGGGCT
>DASWQJ010000158.1:0-4916 GCA_036403795.1 Stenotrophomonas sp. | reverse complement strand
GGTCGGCCTGGCGCCCGGACTCACCCTGCTGCTGGACCTGGACGTGGGCGTGGGGCGCGCACGCACGATCGGCCGCGACCTGTGGCCCGATCGCATCGAGAGCGAACAGGACGACTTTTTCGAACGCGTGCGCGAAGGTTTTCGCCAGCGCGCCATGGCCGATCCCGGGCGCGTGCACCTGGTGGATGCCAACCAGCTCCCCATGGTGGTGGCTGCCGATGTGGCGCGCATCGTCGCGATCTTCATCGGGGACGACAGCGAATGAGCACGACCTTCTCGCCTTGGCAGCAACGCGCCTACGACCAGGCGGTGGCGGCACTGGATGCCGGCCGCCTCGGGCATGGCCTGCTGATCTGCGGGCCGGCCGGACTGGGCCAGCGCGAACTGGCATCGCGCCTGGCCGTGCACGTGCTGTGCCATGGGGTCGAGGACAAGGCGCGTGCGCGCTATGAGCAGTTGATCGCGGCCGGGACCCATCCGGACCTGCAGTGGGTGTCGTTCATTCCCAATCGCACCGGCGACAAGCTGCGCACCGAGATCATCATCGACCAGGTGCGCGAAGTGTCGCAGCGGTTGTCGCTGACGCCTCAGTACGGGGTGGCGCAAGTGGTTGTCATCGAGCCGGCCGATGCGATCAACCGCGCGGCCTGCAATGCGCTGTTGAAGACGCTCGAGGAGCCCTCGCCGGGTCGTTACCTGTGGCTGGTCAGCGCCGAGCCGGCACGCCTGCCGGCGACGGTGCGCAGCCGCTGCCAGCGACTGGAATTGAAGCTGCCGCCGCGGCAGGAAGCGCTGGCGTGGTTGAGCGGGCAAGGATTCGCGGCCGGGGCCGCGGAAGAAGCCCTGGATGCCGCGCGCGGCCATCCGGGGCTGGCCGCCGAATGGCTGCGCGACGATGGCCTGGCGCTGCGCCGCCAGGTGGGGGCCGACCTGGAGCAACTCGGGACCGGCCGCGCCAGCGCGGTCGAGTTGGCCCAGCGCTGGACCGGAGATGACCAGGCCGATGCCCGACTGCGCCACGCCGCCGACCTGGTATTGGCGCAAGCGGCGGCCGGCTTGACCGATCCGACGCGATTGCACAAGCTGGCCACCTGGTTCGACGCCGCCAACCGGACCCGTGACCTGCTTCGCACCACGATACGCGCCGACCTGGCGGTCGCAGAACTCTTGCTCGCGTGGCGCGATGGGGATCGGCCCGCGCGGGCGCCGCAACGCAATGGGGAAACACGATGAGTGCAACGAACGCGCGCCAAGGCATCCTGTCGCTGGCGGTCAAGGACAAGATGGCGCTTTACAGTGCCTACATGCCATTCGTGAAGAACGGCGGCATCTTCGTGCCCACGCCGAAGCGTTATTTCCTGGGCGACGAGGTCTTCCTGCTGTTGACCCTGCCCGAATCCAGCGAACGCCTGCCGGTGGCTGGCAAGGTGATCTGGGCCACGCCGGCCGGTGCCCAAGGCAATCGCGCTGCCGGCATCGGCGTGCAATTGGCCGACGGTCCGGAGGGCGAGGCGGTGCGCCACCGCATCGAGACGCTGCTGGCGGGCCTGCTCAGTTCCGACAAGCCGACCCACACGATGTAGGTGCGGGTTGCAATCGTTGACGCCTGCGGCGGGAGCCCTATAATGGGCGGCTCGCGATGTCCCGGGCGGTTAGCTCAGCGGTAGAGCATTGCCTTCACACGGCAAGGGTCGCAGGTTCGAACCCTGCACCGCCCACCATCGTCGCGATCTCTTGAAAGCCGGCCTTGCGCCGGCTTTTTCGTGTCTGTCGTTCGGTGATGCCCGGGCGGCTCGGTCGTTTCGCGCAGACTGCGTGTTCACTCGCATCGCGGTCCGCAGCGATCGAGCTCGTCGAACCGGCGACCGGTCATGGCGCAGCACTGGCTTTCTCCAACAACGCCCGCAGCCGCGCCTGCAAAGCCTTGCGTTCGGCGATGCCTGACAGGCGTCGCAGCAGTGCGGACAACACGTGCAGATCCTGTTGCCAGCCCAGCGCATCGGTGAGTTTGTGCAGGGACTTGGATCGGGGCGTGGCCGGCGTGGCCTGTGACCACTGCGGCTTGAGCCTGGGCAGGGCTTCGACCTGCATGCGCAGGCGGCGCGCGCGTCTGCGCCAACAATGCAGGTGGTCCGGATCGGGTGTCTTCTTCGCGCGGCGTGCGGCGCGCTCCACGCGGCGGCGCTGACGCTGCAATCCGGCGCGGATCTGGGCGGATTTCAGCTTTCCCCACGGTTGCAGTTCGAGATAGTGCTGCGCGCCCTGCACGATGGACTGGCGGCGCTCAAAGCCCGGATCGCGGACCAGCTCGCGCGCGGCCAGTGCGTTGGCGCGCTCGCGCAGCGCCTCGATCACCGGGCGCCAATGTTTGCGTCCCTGTTGCGTGGCCAGCGTGCGGGCGGTCTCCATCGCGGCATGCGCATCGCGCAGCCGCGAGAGCCCATCGCCGATGCGTTGCAGGATGGCGTCGGCCGGGGCGATGTCGAAGGCGGCGTCGCCATCCTTGGCCAAGGCCAGCAGGGCGCGTGCGCGGCGGATCGCCTTGCGTGCTTCGTGCACGCGGGTGTGCAGGGCCAGCGGTGCGCGAAGTGCGTGGACGATCGCCCGGCACTCCACCTGTACGAGCTCTCCCAAGGCTTGGCCGGCGGAGTGTCGGGGCATCGCGGCGGTCCGGCAGGGCGCGGGAGGGCCGATCCTACTCCAGCCCGGTGAATGTGCCTGGGCTCAGCGGGGGCCGGGCGTCTCGGCCGCGCGCGGCGGGTGGCCGGTGTAGCGGGCGCGCGGACGGATGAGGGTGCCCAGGGCCTGCTGCTCGAGCGCGTGGGCCAGCCATCCCGCCAGTCGGCCGCTGGCGAACAACACCAGCGCCGGCGCCGCCGGCAGGCCATGCACGAAGCACAGGGCGGCCAGCAGGCCATCGATATTGGGATAACGGCCACTGCATTCGAAGGTGGCGGCGATGACGCGTTCAACGTGTTGCATTTGCGGCGTCTGCTCGCGGGCGGCCCGCAGCATCCGCAGCATTTCGGCGGCCCGGGGATCGCCCTCGGGATAGAGCACGTGATGGAAGCCGGGCAGGTCCTCGCCGCGCGACCAGCGCCCGGCAATGAAATTTTCCGGTTCGCCGCTGTCCAGGGAATCGCTGATCAACGTGTAGGCACGCACCGTGGCGCCGCCGTGGCGCGGTCCCGACAGGGCGGCCAATCCGGCGCACACCGTGGCATGCAGGTGCGCACCGGTGGAAGCGACGACGCGTGCGGCAAACGCCGAGACATTCAGTTCGTGGTCGGCGCACAACCCCAGGGCGGCACGCACCAGTTCTGCAAATTCGGCATCGCCCGGTCGCCAGGCGTCGGCGAGCAAGCGGTGCACCGGCTGGGTGCCCGGATCGCGGGCGACCAGCAAGGCGGCGTTGTGGCGCAGCAGCGTGGCGGCGATGTCGCGTCGGACGGGCAGGGCGGGGTTGTAGGCCTGGCGCACGTCCAGCGACAGCAGGGGAATGCAGGCCAGGGCACGCTCAAGCGGTGGCAGCGTAGTGTCGCCGGCGATCGGTGCGACCCGGTCGGGCCAGGCGTCGGCCATCGCGGTGGCGAAGGGATCCTGGTCGCCGCAATCCCATAGCAGGCGCGCGATGTCTTCCAGGGTGGCCCCGCCGCGGACGGCTTCGACCGCCGACTGGCCCCGGTAATAGGGGGCGTCCGGACGGATCAGCGAAATGCGTGTCTCCAGTACGGGCAGGCCCCGGTCCAGGCTTTGCGCCGCGCCGCGTTCGGCACCGCGACCTACGCGCTTGCGTTGCGCCACGCGGTCCACTTCGGCGCGCAGGTACACCCGGCTGCGCGCATCGGCGCCCGGCCGCGAAGTCAGCAGGCCCCGGCTGACATAGGCGTACAGCGTGGCGGGACTGATGCCGAGCAGGGCACAGGCATCGGGGGCGGAAATCAGTTCGTTCTCGGCGGTCGGCATGAATGCGGAGGCAATAGGTTGATTTATTGAGTCAAGATTGATCAATAGGTCCGAGAGTGACAGATTGTGCGCCATCGGGGAATGGCCTGGACCGGGTCCGGCCATTTCCGCATCCCTCCGCACAGCAGGAGTTGCCACCGTGAGCCTGAGTTCCGCCGGCGCGCGTTTTCGCGCTGCCCTGGCCGCCGAATCGCCTTTGCAGGTGATCGGCGCCATCAACGCCAACCATGCGCTGCTCGCCCAGCGCGCTGGCTATCGCGCCATCTATTTGTCGGGCGGCGGCGTCGCCGCGGGATCGCTCGGCCTGCCGGACCTGGGCATCAACACGCTGGAGGACGTGCTGGTCGATGTGCGCCGCATCACCGATGTGTGCGAGCTGCCGTTGATGGTGGATATCGACACCGGTTTTGGTCCGAGCGCTTTCAACATCGAGCGTACGGTGAAGTCGCTGATCAAGGCCGGTGCGGCGGCCTGCCATATCGAAGACCAGGTCGGCGCCAAGCGGTGCGGGCATCGCCCGGGCAAGGAGATCGTGTCGGCCGCCGAGATGGTCGATCGCGTCAAGGCGGCGGCCGATGCGAAGACCGATCCGGACTTCTTCCTGATCGCGCGCACCGATGCGATCCAGATGGAGGGCGTGGATGCGGCGATCGAGCGTGCCATCGCCTGTGTGGAGGCGGGTGCCGATGGCATCTTCGCCGAGGCGGCGTACGATCTGGAAACCTATCGCCGCTTTGTCGATGCGGTGAAAGTGCCGGTGCTGGCCAATATCACCGAGTTCGGCAAGACCCCGCTGTTCACCCGCGACGAGCTGGCCTCGGCGGGGGTGGCGATCCAGTTGTTTCCGCTGTCGGCGTTCCGCGCGGCCAACAAGGCGGCCGAGCAGGTCTACCAGGCCATCCGTCGCGACGGCCACCAGCAGGGCGTGGTCGATACGATGCAGACCCGCG
>DASWQJ010000157.1:0-7313 GCA_036403795.1 Stenotrophomonas sp. | reverse complement strand
TGGGCGATTCGACGCGACTGCAACAGGTGTTCTGGAACCTCTTGTCGAACGCCGTCAAGTTCACGCCGGCCCATGGCCGCATCGAAGTGCGTATCGAACGCGAGGAAAGCCATTTCGTCGTCGTCGTCCGCGACTATGGCGACGGCATCTCGCCGGAATTCCTGCCGCATCTGTTTGGCCGCTTCCGCCAGGCCGACGGCACCACCACGCGCCGCCATGGGGGCCTGGGCCTGGGCCTGGCGATCGTGCAGCAGCTGGTCGAAATGCACGGCGGCCAGGTCAGCGCCAGCAGTCCCGGTCGTGGCGAAGGCGCGACCTTCCGCGTGCGGCTGCCCGAACGCTTGCCGGAACAGGCCGGGCGACCGCGCCGCGAACTGCGCCGCAGCCTGGCCGCCGAGCAGGTGGTCGAGGCGCAGGCGCTCAAGGGTTTGCGCCTGCTCGCGGTGGAAGACCAGCCCGACATGCTCGAATACCTGCGCCGCCTGCTGGAAGAGCAGGGCGCCGAAGTGGTGGTGGCGGGCAACGCGACCGACGCACTGGCGTTGCTGGACGAGCGCGGCCACGAACGCTTCGATGTGATGCTGACCGACATCGGCATGCCGGGCATGGATGGTTATGGCCTGATCCGCACCATTCGCGAAAACATGGGCCTGGACGCCTCGGCGCTGCCGGGCATCGCGGTCACCGCGCTGGCCCGCGCCGATGACCGCAAGCGCGCGCTCGCCAGCGGATTCCAGGAACACCTCGCCAAGCCTTACAGCGTCGCCCAATTGGTCGCCGCCGTGCGTGGGGCGCAGCGGCGCTGATCGCCTTGCCCGCGCTTTCACCGCCCATGGCCTACGTTGCGCAGGTCATCCTGCGGAACCACGTCCATGGGCAAATACGCCAAACACGTCTATACCGACCCGGCGCAGATCGCGACGCTGGAAAGCTGGGTCTCCCAACTCGATGACGAGCTGCGCGTGCAGGTCACCCTCGACGACGGCACCCGCCTGCTCGGCACCGTCGCCGTGCGTCCCACTGTCCAGACGTTCCGCGATGAAGCGGAGAACGAGGGGATCAACGGTTTGCTGCGGCTCGACGATCTCGACAATCCGCTGCAGCAGCACCTGATCTGGCTCGATACCCTGCGTGAGATCCGGCCGTTGCCCCCCGGCGGCGCCTGACGCGCCCAGCGCGCGGCTTGACGTCCTCTTTACCCCTGCACCGCTGCGCTGGGGCATGATCCAGCCTCTTCATCCTTTCGAGGACCGGCCGGACATGCTCGATCGCGCGTTTTCCGTTGCCCGTTGGCCACTGCCTTTGCTCGCGTTGTTGGCGCTGGCCTCCTGTGGCGATACCGCCCGCTACCCGATCGAGAGCGGCTTCGGCCCCGATCCCCAGTTGCCCGAGCCGGTCAAGCGGATGATCCCCACGGTCAAGGTGGCCCCCGCCAAGGGCTGGATCGATGGCGCCATGCCCGTGCCGGCCCCCGACCTGCGGGTCGGCGCCTTCGCGCGTGACCTGGACCACCCCCGCTGGCTCTACGTGCTGCCCAACGGCGATGTGCTGGTGGCCGAAACCAATGCGCCGCCGCGGCCGCAGGAAGCCGCCAACGGGCTGCGCGGCAAGGTGATGGCCTCGATGCAGAAGAAAGCCGGTGCCGCCACCCCCAGCGCCGATCGCATCACCTTGTTGCGCGATGCCGATGGCGATGGCGTCGCCGAGGTGCGCACGCAGTTCCTGGCCGGCCTGTACTCCCCCTTCGGCATGGCCCTGGTCGGCGATCGCTTCTACGTCGCCAATGCCGATGCGCTGGTGAGTTTTCCCTACAAGTCGGGCGACACGCGCATCACCGCGGCGCCCACCTTCGTGGCCAACCTGCCGGGCGGCATCAACCACCATTGGACCAAATCGCTGGTGGCCAGCCCCGATGGCACGCGGTTGTTCGTCGGGGTCGGCTCCAACAGCAACGTGGCCGAAAACGGCATTGAAGCCGAACTCAACCGGGCCAACGTGCTGGAAATCGATCCGGCCGACGGCAGCACCCGCGTATTCGCCAGCGGTCTGCGCAACCCGGTGGGCCTGGCGTGGGAACCCACCCGGCAGAGCCTGTGGGTCGTGGTCAATGAGCGCGATGAAATCGGTAGCGACCTGGTGCCCGACTATCTGACCCAAGTGCGCGAAGGCGCGTTCTACGGGTGGCCGTACAGCTATTACGGGCAGCACGTGGATGAGCGGGTCAGCCCGCAGGATCCGCAAAAAGTCGCGCAAGCGATCAAGCCGGACTACGCATTGGGTGCCCATACCGCCTCGCTCGGCTTGGCCTTTGCCACCAGCGACCGGTTGCCGCCGCAGTTTCGCGGGGGGGCTTTCATCGGTCAGCATGGCTCGTGGAATCGAGACCCGCCCGCCGGTTACAAAGTCATCTTCGTTCCGTTCGTGGACGGCCGCCCCCAGGGTCAACCGCAGACGGTGCTGGACGGTTTCCTGGATGCCGACGGCAACGCGCAGGGACGACCGGTGGGCGTCGCGCTGGACGGCGAGGGCGCCTTGCTGGTGGCCGACGACGTGGGCAACGCCATCTGGCGGGTCACCGCGAAAGACGCTCCCCGCGCGCCCGTACCGTAATCACGATTCCCAACGAACGATCCCACGCGCTCAAGGCCTGTGGGGGCATTGAACGCGCCCGTGTCGCTGGGCGTACCTGGGGCCGATGCGCGGGCGCGGACCCGGTCCGCGCGCCCCGACCGGCTCAACGTGCCGGAGAGACCGGCGTCGCTTCGAAACGGCGCGCGTAGTCGCGTTCGCCCGCGATCCGCTCCACTTCGTCATCCGCAAGCTCGGGCGCGCCGTAGACCACGTAGGCCACCGTCCCGTCCTGCCGCGTGCCGACCTGCTGCAATCGATAGCGAGGGCGCCCGGCGCCGGTGTTCTCCGGATAATGCAACGGCGGGGGCGCGTCTTCGAGGTCCATTTCGCTGTTGTCCACTACGCCGCCGATGAACAGGGCTCGCATCACATGCTTCTCCTCTTGGGGGTACGCGTTCCAGCCTAGGCAGTGGGTTGTTCGCGTTACATCAATTCCGCGTGCACGCCGGTGGAAGGCGGCACGCCCGCCAAGGTCGGGTGCGGTGCAGGACAGCCAGCTAGAATGGGCGTCTTTCCGCTATCCCCCTCTCCGATGCCCGCCCCCGCAGACGCACCGTTGCAGACCCTGTTCCTGCCCTTCAGCCAAGGGCTGCTGCGCTGGCCGTCCGGACCGGTGCTGTTCCTGCGGGCCCGCGAAGGTTGGGCGCTGCGTGAACACGCCGACCCGGGCACGCTGGTGTGCACGCAGAGTTTCCGGCCGTTCGCCGATGAGCTCACGCGCGCCGGCTGGTCGGTCCAGGACGAGGAAACGGCTCAGGGCGATGCCACGCGTTATGCGCTGGTGGTGGTGCTGCCCCCGCGCCAGCGCGAGGAAGCGCGCGCGTTGATGGCGCAGGCACTGGGCCGGCTGGCCCCCGGCGGCGTCCTGGTCGCCTGTCAGTCCAATAATGAAGGGGCGCGCTCGGGTGAAGCCGACCTCAGGCAATTGGCCGGGCCGGGCGGCAATCTCACCAAGAACCACTGCCGCGTGTTCTGGACCGCGCCACAGCAGCAGGCGCACGATCCCGTGCTGGCCGCGCGCTGGGCCACGCTGGATGCGCCGCGCCGTGTACTGGACGGACGTTTCCTCAGCCGGCCCGGGGTCTTTGCCTGGGATCGCATCGATCCGGCTTCGGCCTTGCTGGCCGAGCAGCTGCCTGCCGACCTGGCCGGCCGCGGCGCGGACCTGGGCGCTGGCTACGGTTATCTCTCCACCGAAGTGCTTGCCCGTTGCGCGCGCGTCACCGGCCTGGATCTGTACGAAGCCGAAGCCCGCGCGTTGGCGATGGCCCGCGCCAACCTGGCGCCACTCGCCGGCGAGGCACGGCTGGACTATCGCTGGCAGGACGTCACCGCGGGCATAGAGGCCGGTTATGACTTCATCGTCAGTAATCCACCCTTCCACACCCCGGCGCGCGAGGACCGGCCCGATATCGGCCAGCGGTTCATTGCCGTGGCGGCGCAGGCGTTGCGTCCGGGCGGGCGGCTGTTCATCGTCGCCAACCGGCACCTGCCTTACGAGCGCGTGTTGAACGAGGGCTTCGGCGAGGTCCGCATCGCGGCCGAACGCGGCGGGTTCAAGGCCATCGTCGCCCGCAAGGCGGGACGCGCATGAAGCTGGTCAAGCACCTCGCCAACCTGGGCTACGGCAGCCGCAAGGAAGTGGCCTGGATGTTCCGCGAGGGCCGGGTCACCAACGTCGCCGGTGAAGTGCTGTATGCCGACGATCCGGTCGATCACGACAACCTGCGCATCGACGGCGAACCGCTCGATCCGCCGCAGGGACTGTTGCTGATGCTGCACAAGCCCGCCGGGTATACCTGTTCGACCAAGGACGGCGGCCGCCTGGTCTACGACCTGTTGCCGCCGCGCTTCCGCCTGCGATCGCCGCTGCTGTCCACGGTCGGGCGCCTGGACCGCGACACCAGCGGCTTGCTGTTGATGACCGATGACGGCGCGCTGCTGCACCGGATCGTTTCGCCCAAGTCGCGACTGGACAAGGAATACGAAGCCCACCTGGCGCAGGACCTGCGCGGCGATGAGGCGGCGCTGTTCGCCAGCGGCGCGATGATGCTCGAATCGGATGACAAGCCCTTGTTGCCGGTCGAGCTCGACGTACTCGGCCCCCGGCACGCGCGCCTGGTCCTGCACGAAGGCCGTTACCACCAGGTCCGTCGCATGTTCGCGGCGGCCGGCAACCATGTGCAGGCGTTGCATCGTCCGCGCATTGGCGGCTTGAGCCTGCAAGACCTGCCCGAAGGTCAATGGAAGCGCCTGTCGGCCACCGATCTGGACACGTTGTTCGGGACCCCGGCGTGATTCCTGCCCCGCTGCCGTTCCTGCCGCAGGCGGTGATCTTCGACATGGACGGGCTGATGCTCGATAGCGAGCGGGCCATCACCCGCTGCCTGGCGCAGGCGTCCGACGAATGCGAGGCGGGCATCGAGCCCGAATACTGGTTGCGCATGGTCGGCAAGGGCGACGCCGCCTGCCGCGCCATGCTGGGCGAGCGCATCGGCGATGGGCCGGCGCAGGCGCTGCTGGCACGCTGCCATGCGCTGTACCACACCGTCGTGGAGGCCGGCGTGCCGCTGCGCCCGGGCATCCTGGAGTTGCTCGATCTGCTGGTCGAGCGCCGCATCCCCCGTGCGGTGGCTACTTCCACCCGTCGCCCGCTCGCGTTGCGCAAGCTGGAGGCCGCCGACCTGTTGCGTCGTTTCGAGGTGATCTGCACCAGCACCGATGTGCAGCACCCCAAGCCGGCGCCGGACATCTATCTGCTGGCCGCCGCCCAGCTCGGCGTCGAGCCGACGCAGTGCCTGGTGCTGGAGGATTCGCCCACCGGCGTGCGCGCTGCACTGGCCGCCGGCATGACGCCGATCCAGGTGCCGGACCTGCTGGCCCCGGACGCGGAAGTGCGCGCGTTGGGTCATCGCATCGTCGACTCGCTCGTCGATGCGCGCAAACTGCTGGAACTGCGCCTGGAGGCGGGCGGTTAGCCCCTGGTGGCCGGCCGTTGGCGGCTAACGCCAGGCGCCGACCGGCGAGTCAGTCGCCCAGCACGCGCCGCCAACCGTCGGTGCCCAGTTCCTCGAGCGTGCGCAGATTGCGCTCGACGATCACGTCGGGGTCGGGGAACGCAGCGACCGCGCGTTCGACGCTGTCCTCGCGCAACAGATGCAGCGTAGGCCACGGCGAGCGATTGGTGTAGTTGCCCACATCGTCCGGCGCGCTGTCGGCAAACTGATACTGCGGATGAAAGCTGGCCACCTGCAGGATGCCGTCCAGGTCTAGCGCCTCGACCGCGGCGTCCGCATTTTCGAGGAAGTCGTTGTAGTCCAGGAAATCCTGCAGCACGAACGGATGCACGATCAGCGTCGTGTCGATCTGATCGGCCGCGGTCTCGCGCAGGCGCAGCAGCTCTTCGGCCAGTTCTTCCAGCAGGGCTTCGGGCGTGGTGGCGTCGCTCAACACCAGCCGCACCTGCTCCTTGACGTAGACCGCCTTGGCGAACGGGCACAGGTTCAGCCCGATCACCGCACGCTCGATCCAATGGCGGGTATCGCCGAGATAATCGTGGGAATCCGGCGGCGTGTCGCCCGCGATGCGGGGGTCAGTCACGGAAGTTGTCGAACTGCAGCGGACGCTCGAACTCGTTGTTGCGCAGCAGGGCGATCGCTTCCTGCAGGTCGTCGCGCTTCTTGCCGTTCACGCGCAGCTTGTCGCCATTGATCTGCGTATCGACCTTGATCTTGGACTCCTTGATCTTGGCGGCGATCTGCTTGGCCAGCCTCTGCTCGATACCCTGGTTGACGGTGATCTTCTGCCGCGCGCCGGCCAGGTTGGTTTCCACGTCGCCGAACTCCAGGCAGCGGGCGTCGATGCTGCGTGCGATCAGGCGGGCACGCAGGATGTCGGTCATCTGCTTGAGCTGGAAATCGCTGGGCGCGGACTGAGTGATGAATTTGTCGTCCAGCTCGAACTTGGCCTCCACGCCCTTGAAGTCGAAACGGGTGGTCAACTCGCGGTTGGCCTGGTCGACCGCGTTGGTAAGTTCGTGCGTATCCACTTCCGACACCACGTCGAAGGAAGGCATGGGGCAGCTCCTGGTAAAGACGGCAAGCGCCAATTCTAGGCGATCGCCGCGCTGACGGCGCTGACGGGCCTCGCAGGTGCCGGGCACCACCGACCAGCGTGCGTCGGCGCGCCAGCAGCGATAATGGCCGCATGTCGATGCCCCGTTCCCCCAAAGCCGCGGTTGCCTGGATGCTGGTCGCGGTGGCCTGCTTCTCGCTGATGGATGCGGGCATGAAGCTGCTGTCGGCCTCTTACCCGGTGCTGCAGGTCACCATGCTGCGCGGCGCCGCGTCGCTGCCCTTCGTGCTGGTGTGGGTGCTGGCGACTGCCGGGCCGCGTTCGATCCTGCCCGTACGCTGGCCGTTGCACCTGCTGCGCGGCGTGCTGGGCATCGGGATGATCGCCTGTTTCGTCTTCGCACTCCGGCAGTTGCCGCTCTCCACCGCCTACACGATCTATTTCGTCGCCCCGCTGCTGGTGGCCGCCTTGTCGGTGCCCTTGCTCGGCGAGCGGGTGGGGCCGCGGCGCTGGACCGCGATCGCGATTGGACTGGTCGGCGTCATCGTGGTGCTGCGGCCGGGTGTCGACGGCCTGGTCTCGCTGCCCGGCCTGATGGTGCTGCTCGC
>DASWQJ010000156.1:0-2905 GCA_036403795.1 Stenotrophomonas sp. | reverse complement strand
CCGGTGATCCAGTTGCTGGGCATCGATCGCTACAGTCGCCTGGCGATCGCCACCCAGGCCTGCGCGCGCTTGTCGCGCCGACTGTATCGCGTGGCATTCGAATCGTTGCCTGCGCAGCGCGGCGAGTTGGAAACCCTGGCGCGGTTGTGGCGCCGCGAAAGCCTGCTGCTGCCGCTGGCCTTGTATGTGGAAGCCGACGAGGTCGAAGGCGAACGCCTGACCGCATTGACGGCGTTGTTGTCGCACACGCTGGGCCCGGTGTTGGTGGGCGTGCGCGACACCCCGCTGGCGCTGGAGGGACCCACCTGCCACGTCGAGGCGCCGCTGCCCACCGCCAGTGAGCAGCACCAAGCCTGGTGCCACGCCCTGCCCCCGCCTGCCGGCGAAGACCACAGCGAAGCCGAAGCGGCCACGTTGTCCAGCCATTTCAATCTGGACCTGGGCCGGATTGAAGCCGCCGCCGCCCAGGCGCGCAGCCGCAACGTGCCGGCATGGGACGTGTGCCGCGACCTGTCTTCGGCGCGCCTGGACCTGCTGGCGCAACGCCTGGAACCCAAGGCGCACTGGGACGACCTGGTGCTGGGCGAGGAAGCCCATGGCCTGTTGCGCCAGATCGCCTCGCAGGCACGCGGGCGGCACCGGGTGTATCGCGAATGGGGCTACGGCGAACGCATGAACCGTGGGCTGGGCATCAGTGTCTTGTTCGCCGGCGAGAGCGGCACCGGCAAGACGATGGCGGCCGAAGTCATCGCCAACGAGCTGCGCCTGCACCTGTATCGCATCGACCTATCGTCGGTGGTGAGCAAGTACATCGGCGAAACCGAGAAGAACCTGCGTCGCCTGTTCGATGCAGCCGAACAAGGCGGCGCCCTGCTGTTCTTTGACGAGGCCGATGCGCTGTTCGGCAAGCGCAGCGAGGTCAAGGACAGCCACGACCGCTACGCCAACATCGAAATCAACTACCTGCTGCAACGCATGGAGTCGTTCTCCGGCCTGGCCATCCTGGCCACCAACATGAAGGCCTCGCTCGACAATGCGTTCTTGCGGCGCTTGCGCTTCGTGGTGAACTTCTCCTTCCCCGGGCCGGTGGAGCGCCGCCGCATATGGCTCAATGCGCTGCCGGCCGGCGTGCCGCGCCGTGAGCTGGACAGCGAACGCCTGGCACGCTTCAACCTGAGCGGCGGCAACATCCATTCCATCGCGCTCAACGCGGCGTTTTCCGCGGCTGCCGACGACGATGCGGTCGACATGCCGCGCCTGTTGGCGGCCGTGCGCGCGGAACTGCGCAAGCTGGGCCGGCCGGCCAACGAGGCCGACTTCCGCGATGTCGCCCGGACGGTGACGCCATGACCACGCGCCTCCATATCGACCGCATCGTGCTGCATGGCGTCGAGCTGGGCCCCGGCCAGCGCCAGCGCTTCCAGGCCGAGCTGGAGCGCCAGCTCACCGTACTGCTGACCCAGCAAACACCCGTCGGTCCGCCAGCCAGCCAGGCGCGACTGACGGCCAAACCCGTCACGCTTGGCCGCGACAGTCAGCCCGAAGCAGGCGCCCGCGCGGTCGCCGCCTCGCTGCACGGTTGCCTGCGACCATGACCGAGGCCATCCGCCAACGCGATGCGTGTGCGGTGCCCAAACCCTCGTCGGGCGTGGCCTCGCGCTGCGCCTGCGGCAACCACACGATGGGCGAAACGAGCTGCACCGCCTGCGCGGCGGCCCACCACACCGCCGGCGCCGTGGCGCTGGGTGAACTGGATGATCCGCGCGAGCGCGAAGCCGATCGCTTTGCCGACGCGTTCGCCGCCGGGCGCACTTCGATCCCGAACACGCCCATGCCCGCCCCGGCGCCACCGCACGCCACCCGCCGCGTCGCACCACCGCTATCGCTGGTGCGGGCGATGGACAGTCCGGGCCATCCGCTGGAGCCCGCGCTGCGCGAGGAAATGGAAACCCAGGTAGGGACCTCGCTGGCCCACGTGCGCGTGCACCACGACAGCGCGGCGGCGCGCTCGGCCGATGCGCTCGACGCGCAGGCCTATAGCTATGGCGCGCACGTGGCCTTTGCCGAAGGCCGCTACGCCCCTCGTGAGACCGAAGGCCGCCGATTGATCGCCCACGAGCTGGCGCACGTCGCCCAGGATCGCGGCGCGCGCCCGGTGCTGCGGCGCAAGCCCAATCCGGGCAAGACCGCCGCGCCCAAACCGGCCACCGCGCCGGCCACCGCCGACCCGGCCAAGAAGGACGACCCGGACTGGACGCGCTTGCAGATCCACAGCAGCGGCATGGATGCAGCGGCCGCCTACATGGGCGCCAACCCGCTGAAGTTCCGCGGGCAGGAAGAACGCAAGATCGTCTACGTCGGCCTGCATCCGAAGTTCATGAAGGTCTACGACAGCAGCGGCAAGCCGGTCGGCGGCAAGCTGAATTTCAAGGACATCAAAGGCCTCAAATTCACGCCTGGCATCTATGTGCACGTGGGCCCCTCGATGCGCGCGGTCACCATCGACCGCACCGAGAAAATCATCGATGTGGAAGGCACCTCCAGCGCGGTCATGTCGCGCGACCGCACCGCCGCCGAGAGCAAGCAGGCCGAGGAAGACGCCAAGAAGGAAGGCGCAACGCCGGCCCCGAAGGCGATGCCCATCCAGGACCTGGGCGCGATCCTGCAGGACCCGGCCTCGTTCCGGCAGCGCGTCAACGCCACGCCCAACCCGTTGGTGCTGTATTTCGTGCCCACCTACGAGAACGCCGGCGGCGGCAAGAAAGAAGGGACCGGCGGCGCAGGCCTGTATGCCAGCCCCATCGAAGGGCGCGGCGATGGGAAACCGGCCAATGCCCCGCCCTGGCCGGTGAAGGTGACCGGCCCCAAGCTGGTGCCGGTCGATGCCAATCCCACTTACTCGGCG
>DASWQJ010000155.1:0-3829 GCA_036403795.1 Stenotrophomonas sp. | reverse complement strand
GCCGCCGCCCGACACTTCAATCCAGGCGCGGCTGTGTTCGGGGTTTTGCTGGAGGATCCGATAGATCATTTCCTGGTCTCTGGCGATGGGTCTTCAAGGGCTTTGTAACCACTACGCAGCAATTTTCGGGCCAGCGTGGTGAGCCACGGCGTGCCTTGTGATGAAAGGCGATGGAAGGCGTGCAGCAGGCAGGCGCAGCGCAAAGCGTTCACACCCGGATTTTTTTTCGCATCGGTGCGGCTGGCGTGAACTAGCGGATTGGCGTCGGCAAGCCCACCACGCCCACTGCACCAGCCGGCTGCAAGGCTGGGTTCGCAGGATCGAACCACCCCATCGTCTGGCGTCCGGCATTGCCAAAAGGCAAAGCCGTCCGCGTTCTTGAAGCAGGAGAAACTGCATGTTCATGCATAACAAGCGATTGATGTACACGGTGCGTGTAGCCCAGCCCAATCCCGACCTGGCAACGCTGATGCTGGAGCAATTCGGCGGGCCCCAGGGCGAGCTGGCGGCGGCGATGCGGTATTTCACGCAGGCATTGGGCGATTCGGATCCGGGCCGCAAAGACATGCTCTACGACATCGCGACCGAAGAGCTGAGTCACCTGGAGATCATCGGATCGATCGTGGCGATGCTCAACAGCGGACCCAAGGCGGTGCTGTCCGAAGGGATGGTCGAAGCCATGGAGATGCGCGACATGACCCAGAACAGCACCAGTCATTGCCAGCAGATCCTGTACGGCGGTGGCCCGGCACTGGTCAACTCGGCCGGCGTGCCCTGGACGGCGGCCTATATCGATTCGATCGGCGATCCGACCTGCGACCTGCGATCCAACATCGCCGCCGAGGCGCGGGCAAAGATCGTCTACGAGCGCTTGATCAACGTCACGGATGATCCCGGCATCATCGATTCCCTGCGTTTCCTGATGACGCGCGAGATCGCCCACCAGAAATCCTTCGAGAAGGCGCTATACGCCATCGAGCCGAATTTCCCGCCAGGCAAGCTCCCGGGCGACCCGGCCTTTACCGACAAGTACTACAACATGTCGCAGGGCGAAGGCGATGCGACCGGCCCATGGAACCAGGGCGAGCAATGGGAATCCATTTCCGACCGCGATGCGCAGGCGGCCGTGGATGGGCAGGACGGCAGCGTGAGCGTGCAGCTCAACGCGGTGCAAGCCGAGGCCATGGCCGCGATGACCGCGCGCACCCAATCCGCGCCCGACCGCGACCGCGTTACCGGAGCGGACCTAGGTGCGGGCCCCGGCGCCGGGTCTACCACGGGTGCTCCGGAACGCTGAGTCAGCGATCAATCGACGGTACCGGGAATAAGCGGGCCTGCAGTGGCCGGCAGCGTGTGCCGACCCTGCAGCCGCCGTACGCAAAGGCCGCCTCAGGGCGCGCGTGCGGCAATGAAGGGCGAGACCGGATCGCTGGCGGGAAATGTCTCTTCCACGCCCTCGTCGATCAGCGCCTCTTGGCGGTGAGTACCGGCATATTGGCTGGGATCGGTCTGCACTGGATCCGTGGCCGCAGGGGGCAGTCCCTGCTCACCTGCCAACAGCAATGCCTCGTTGAGCCGCATCCGCGCCTGCCGGCGCGCACGTTCCAGCGCGTGGCGTACGCCGCGATCCTTCGCTGACGGAATGAGGTGCTCGTCCAGCCAGGCCAGCGCCTGCCGGTGGCTGCGGACCATGGCTTGGCCATAAGCCTGGCCGAAGTCGGCGTCTTCCATCGTGCCCAGTGATTGCAGGACTTGCTCGGCGGACGCATCGATCTCGGCGCCCAACGGCTCATCCGTGGCAACGAACCGATGGGTCCGGCGCACCCCACGCTCAGCCAGTTCAAGTTGGCGGCGGGCAAACGCGCGCGCCGGCCCCGACAGGGGACGCAATAACGCCAGCCGTGCGGCGCGGCGCTGCAGTTCGTGCAGGGCGCGCAATGCGCCCGCGATGGCGCGGTCTCGCTCGCTCGGCAAGGTGCGTGCGCGTCGACGCGCCACGAGCACCACGGTGACGGTGGCGGCGACCAACCCCGTGGCCGCCAGTGCGATGCGGGAATTCCTGGACATGGTCACCTCGGGTGTTGCGTTGGCTGCTTTTTATTGGATGCGGCAACGCCGCGCGGGAATCCGCGCGGCGTCTCACTACCTGCACCCGCGGGGCGCGGGCCTCAGGCGGCGTTCTTGGTCTGCTGTGCAGCCTGGGCGTTGCCGCCGGCCTTGGCCAACATGGTCAACTTCTCGTCGGTGGCTTTCTCTTCCTGCAGGGTTTCCAGCAACAGCGGCAGGGCATCCTTGTAGCCCAGCTGCTTGGCCAACGCGGCCAGCGTGCCGTACGAGGCGATCTCGTAGTGCTCGACCTTCTGGGCGGCACCGATCAATGCGGCATCACGCAGCGGGCCTTCCTCGACCGAGTCGATGATTTCCTTGCCTTCCTCGACCAGGCCCTCCATCGCAGCGCACTTGATGCGCTTGAGGCGCACACCCAGTACCTCAACTACCTGGTCGATACGCTCGATCTGGCCCTGGGTTTCTTCCAGGTGCGTCTCGAACGCAGTGACCAGGTCTGGATTGGTCGCGGCCCGCGCCATCTTGGGCAGCGCCCGGGTCAGCTGCTTCTCGGCGCTATAGATGTCAGACAATTCGTGGACGAAAAGATCTTCGATGGTTTTGATCGCCATGCTGCACTCCAAGGTTGAAGGGAGGAGTGGCCACGTTATGGGGTCAGGCGTTAAGGCCTTCCGCAGGTGGCGTCAACGCCGTGCGAGGAATCGCTGTTCAGATCAGTCAATCTTGATCACGCAGTAGCCACGGTCCCCGCGCAAAGCTGCGATGCCCCACACGGTTCTCCCACGATGGATGCTCGCGTCGACGCCCCCTCGCCCTCGGTCCACATCACGCTTTACGGCGCGGACAGCCCACGTCGCCTGCAAGTGGACGAACTTCCAGATACGAAGCCGGGGTCGGATGAACTGTTGTGGGTGGACCTGACCGCCCCCTCGGACGAAGTCGTCTCGCAGGTGTGGCAGGCGCTGGAACTTGACGAGCAGTTCAAGCCCGTGGATCCGGAGCCGACCTACCCGGGCTTGTGGAAGTTGCGCACCCATTTCGTGGCCAGGGTGGTATCGGTCGGCGTGGGCGAAGATCTCGAGTTCCAGGGCACGGTGTTGACCTTGGTGGCCGGCCAGGATTTCGTCGTCACCTATCACGCGCGGGAGATTGCGTTCCTCTCCGAACTGAAAGCGCGGCAAGACGATGCCCTGACGGATATTGGTTGCCTGGGCGAGGCCAGTTTCGTGGCGATCCTGCTGGACTGGCACCTGTCGACCTACTTCGCGGCCGGTGCGGCCTTCGAGATCGAGATCGAGCGGCTGGAAGTGGCCATCCTGTCCGACGTTTCACCTGGCCGGTTGGCGCTGCCCCGCCTTCGACTGCTGCGTAAATCTGCATCGCGGCTGCGGCGCATGTTGGCGCCACATCGAGTGGTTTTCGACGGCCTGTCGCGACCTGACTTCGCGCCGGAAGATCGCGCCGAGGTCACCCGCCACCTGCATGCGCTCGATACGCGCTTCGAGCGGGCGATGGACATCGTGGAGAACGCGCGCGAGCTGGTGGTCGGCAGCTTCCAGCTGTTCAGTACCCAGACCGAACTGCAGACCAACGAGCGCATGAAGCTGCTGACCTTTGTGACGGTGGTGCTGGGTCTGCTGGCGGTGATCGCCGGTGTGCTGGGCATGAACTTCAATGCCAGCTTCTTTGAAAGCAAGACGCTGGGGTTCTTCGTGGCGGTGGGCGGGATGCTGGCACTGGGCTCGGTCGCGACGGTGATCGG